>JBGPLW010000302.1:0-3446 GCA_041486645.1 Gaiellaceae bacterium
AGCTGAAGATGTAGTCCCAGCGGCCCGCGTTCAACGAGCAGCCGTAGTCTCGGAGCTCGTAGAGGATCTCGTCCATCTCGAACGCAGCGAGGATCGTCTCGATCAGAACCGTGCAGCGGATCGAACCGTGCGGCAGGTCGAGCTCGTCCTCGGCGAACGCGAACGCCTCCCCCCAGAGCCGCGCCTCGAGATGCGACTCGAGCTTCGGCAGGTAGAAGTACGGCCCGCTGCCGCGGTCGAGCAGCTCGCGCGCGTTGTGGAACATGACGAGCCCGTAGTCGAAGAGGCTCCCGGACACCGGCTCGCCGTCGATCGTGTGGTGGCGCTCCGGGAGATGCCACCCGCGAGGCCGGATCATCAGCGTCGCGGTCTCGTCGTTCAGGCGGTAGCTCTTCTCGGCGGTGTCGAGCGTGATCTCACGGCGCACGGCGTCGCGCACGTTCGCCTGCCCCTGCACGACGTTCTCCCAGGTCGGCGAGTTCGCGTCCTCGAAGTCGGCCATGAAGACGCGCGCGCCCGAGTTGAGCGCGTTGATCATCATCTTCCGCTCGACCGGGCCCGTGATCTCGCAGCGGCGGTCGGTCAGGTCGGCGGGCGCGGGCGCAACGCGCCAGTCGGCCTCGCGGATCTCCCGCGTCTCCGGCAGAAAGCGCGGGTTCTCACCCGCATCGAGATCGAGCTGCCGCTCGTGGCGCCGCTCGAGCAGCTCGAGCCGGGTCGGGTTCAGCGCGCGATGGAGGCGCTCGACGAACGCGAGCGCCTCCTTCGTGAGGATCTCCGAGCCGACGGTCGCGCTCACGCGGTGAGCGGGGCCTGCTCGCTGAACTGCGCTTCCTCGGTTGAGCCCTTCAGCGCGAGCGTCGACGAATCGGGTGAGACCGCCTGCGTGACGAGATCGAAGTAGCCGGCACCGACCTCGCGCTGATGGCGCGTCGCCGTGTAGCCGAACTCCTCCATCGCGAACTCGCTCTCCTGAAGACGCACGTAGGCGGGCATCTGCTCCTGAGCGTACCCGCGCGCCAGCTCGAACATGCCTGCGTTCAGCGAATGGAAGCCGGCGAGCGTGATGAACTGGAACCGGTAGCCCCAATCGGCGAGCTGCGCCTGGAAGCCGGCGATCGCGTCGTCGTCCAGGTGCTGGCGCCAGTTGAACGACGGCGAGCAGTTGTACGCCAGCAGCTTGCCGGGGAACTTCTCGTGCATCGCCTGCGCGAAGTCCCGTGCCTCGCCGAGATCGGGCGTCGACGTCTCGAACCAGACGAGGTCGGCGTACGGCGCGTACGCGAGGCCGCGGGAGATGGCGGCGTCGAGGCCGTCGCGGACGCGGAAAAAGCCCTCCGCCGTGCGATCGCCCGTCACGAAGTCGCGGTCGTACTCGTCGATGTCGCTCGTCAGGAGCGCGGCGGACAGCGCGTCCGTGCGCGCGACGAGCACCGTCGGCACGTCGAGCACGTCGGCGGCGAGCCGTGCGGCGTTCAGCGTGCGCACGAACTGCGAGGTCGGCACGAGCACCTTGCCGCCGAGATGGCCGCATTTCTTCTCCGACGCGAGCTGATCCTCGTAGTGCACGCCGGCGGCGCCGGCCTCGATCATCGAGCGCATGAGCTCGTACGCGTTCAGCGGGCCGCCGAAGCCGGCCTCCGCGTCCGCGAGGATCGGCGCGAGCCAGTGCGTGCCGTTGCGGTTCTCCGACCAGTCGATCTGGTCGGCGCGCAGAAGCGCGTTGTTCAGCCGCTTCACGAGCGCGGGCGCGCTGTTCGCGGGATAGAGGCTCTGATCGGGGTACGTGCTGCCCGCGAGGTTCGCGTCGGCGGCGACCTGCCAGCCCGAGAGATAGATCGCCTCGAGGCCTGCCTTCACCATCTGCACCGCCTGGCCGCCCGTCATCGCGCCGAGGGCGCGGACCGGCTCGTCGCGGCGGAGGAGCTCCCAGAGCCGCTCCGCGCCGAGCTTCGCGATCGTCTGCTCCGGTACGACCGAACCGCGCAGCCGCACGACCTCCGTCCCGCCGTAGCTGCGCTCGATCCCGGCCCAGCGGGCGTCGTCCCGCCAGCGGGCCTCGAGCTGGTCTGCCTGAGCTTGGATCCGAGCTTGGGGGTTCATGACCTCTCCCGTCGTCAGAAGGACTATCTCGGATCCTAAATGACGCGCCGGATGCCCGCAACCCGGCAAAACGGACAAGGCCGGGCTAGCGGGCGGTCCAGCCGAGGTCCAGGACGAGGGGAGTCCCGGTGACGGCACGGCCCTCGGGGCCGAGGAGCCAGGCCGCGGCGGCCGCCACCTCCGCGGGCTCGAGCATGCGCTTGACCGCCTGCGGCGCGAGCAGATCGTCCTCATCGCGGGTCTCGAGCTGCTTCTCGACGAGGGCGGTGCGCACGTAGCCCGGACAGAGCGCCGAGGCGGAGATGCCGTCGTCGGCGCCCTCGAGTGCGAGCACCTTCACGAGGCCGAGCACGCCGTGCTTCGCGGCGACGTAGCCCGACTTGAACGGAGAGGCGACGAGGCCGTGCACCGAGGCGACGGCGAGGAAGCGGCCGTCGCCGGAGGCGGCGAGCGCGTCCCAGCTGTACTTCGCGAGCAGGAACGGGCTCGTCACGAGGAGCGCCTGCAGCTTGTCCCACTGCTCCTCCGGAAAGTCGCGCACCGGCGCGACGTGCTGGAACCCCGCGTTTGCGACGACCGCGTCGAGCCGGCCGCCGAAGCGCTCGAGCGCTGCATCGACGACTGCGCGGTTGCCCTCGCGTGTCGAGAGATCCCCGTCCTCGATGTCGACGCCGTGCACCTGCCAGCCGTCGTCCTCCAGACGCTCGGCGATCGCGGCGCCGATGCCGCGCGCCGCGCCCGTCACGAGAACCCTGCGACCGCTCACCGGTAGTAGCGGAAGAGCACCTCGGCGACGCAGACCGGCTTGGCGCCGCCTTCGAGCTCGACGGTCGCCGTCATCTGCGCCTGGAAGCCCCAGTCGGACTCCTGCACGCTGTCGACGCGGAAGGTGCCGCGCACGCGCGAGCCGACCGGCACCGGCGCGGGGAACCGAACCTTGTTCAAGCCGTAGTTCACAGCCATGCCGTCGCCCTGACGGGGGACGACCTCGTACGACATCACGGGCAGGAGCGAGAGCGTGAGGTAGCCGTGGCCGATCGTCGTGCCGAACGGCCCCGCCGCAGCCTTCTCGGGATCGACGTGGATCCACTGGTGGTCGCCGGTCGCGTCCGCGAACGCGTCGATGGTGCCCTGCGGGATCTCGATCCAGCTCGAGGGGCCGAACTCCGCACCCGGTTTCAGCTCAGCGGTCATCGCCCCACCGTACGACACTCGCGGCCCAGGTGTAGCCGGTACCCGCGGCGAGGAGCAGCACGAGCTCGCCGTCGCGCAGGTCGCCGGCGCGGGCGGCGCGGTCGAGCGCGAACAGCGGGTCGACGCCGCTCATGTGCCCGGTGTCGTCG
>JBGPLW010000303.1:0-3436 GCA_041486645.1 Gaiellaceae bacterium
ATCGCGAAGCCCGGGCTCGACGGGCACGATCGCGGCGCGAAGATCATCGCGCGCGCGTTGCGCGACGCCGGCATGGAGGTCATCTACACCGGACTGCACCAGACGCCGGAGCAGATCGTCGAGACCGCGATCCAGGAGGACGCCGACGCCGTCGGCATCTCGATTCTCTCGGGCGCGCACATGACGCTCGTTCCGCGCATCCTCGACTTGCTCCGCGAGAACGGTGCGGAGGACGTGCTCGTCGTCGTCGGAGGCACCGTGCCGACTGACGACGCCGAGGAGTTGAAGCGGCTCGGCGTCGCCGACGTGTTCGGGCCCGGTGCGCCGACGAGCGACATCGTCGAGTTCCTGAAGGGTGCGGTACCCGCTTGATCGACGTTTCGGCGGACGGCGGCGTGTGCGTCGTCACGATCGACCGGCAGGAAGCGCTGAACGCGCTGAACGTCGAGACGCTGACGGAGTTGCGCGACCGCTTGCGCGAGGTCGCCGCGGACGCGAGCGTGCGCGCGGTCGTGTTGACGGGCGCAGGCGAGAAGGCGTTCGTCGCCGGCGCCGACATCAAGTACATGAGCGGGCTCGGCCCGGACGACGCCAAGGGCTGGGGCGCGCTCGGCCACGAGGCAGGGCGACTGCTCGAGACGATGCCGAAGCCGACGATTGCGGCGATCAACGGCTTCGCGCTCGGCGGCGGCTGCGAGCTCGCGCTCGCGTGCGACATCCGCTACGCGTCGTCGCGCGCGAAGCTGGGCCAGCCGGAGATCAATCTCGGCATCGTTCCCGGCTGGGGAGGGACGCAGCGCCTCGCCCGCCTCTGCGGCATCGGCGTTGCGAAGGAGCTCATCTTCAGCGGCCGCACGATCGACGCGGAGGAGGCGCTTCGCGTCGGGCTCGTGAATGCGCTCGCGGATCCGGTGCTCGAGAAGGCGCTCGAGACGGCGCGGGAGCTTGCGGCGAAGAGCTCGGTGGCGCTCGCGCTGGCCAAGCGGCTCGTGAACCTGTCGCCGGGCGCGCTCGACTCGGAAGCGGACTCGTTCGGCGAGCTCTTCGCGAGCGAGGATGCGCGCGAGGGCCTCACGGCGTTCGTCGAGAAGCGCGCGGCGAACTTCGTCGGGCGCTAACCCAGCTGCACGAGAGCGGCGCTGAGTGCGCCGTCTGCGCCGAGCATCGCCTTCGTCGTCGTGAGCGCGGGCTGCGTCCAGACGACGACCGGCTCGCCCTCGTACGCCGCGAGGAGGCGAGCGCCGGGTGACACCGGCGGCTTCTGCTGAACGACGGCGGTCGTGGGCACGGTCAGTGTGAGCTGTTGCGTCAGGCCTTTCAGCTTCAGGTTCATCGGGAACGCCTGGAGCGTCGAGAGCGTGATGGTGAGCGACGTGTCGGTTGCGGTGACGACGGTGCCGGTGAGCGCAAGCGTGAACGGCGCGCCGGTCTTCGCGAAGAACAGGAGCTTCTGCGCGCTCTGGAGGTACGGGTACGGCGAGACTGCCGCGCCGCCGCCCGGGTGCACCTCGAAGTGGAGATGCGATGCGATTCCGTTCGCGTCTCCCGAGTCGCCCACATAGCCGATCATCTGTCCCGCCGACACTTTCGCGCCGTCCTTCAAGCCGGGTGCGTACGACACGCCGGGCACGCACTTCCCGCGGTTGTCGTTCTTCATCGTCAGGTCGTTGTTCAGGTGGATGTAGAAGTAGGTCGTGCCGCTTGCGCCGTAGAGGTAGAGCATGCAGCCGGCGTTGGCGGACGTCGTCCAGAACTTGACCTTGCCTGCTTCCACTGCGACGACCGGCGTCTTCTTCGCCGCCATCAGGTCGTTGCCCTGATGCGCACCGCCGGCGCGTGCCTGGCCGAAGTCGTCGACGTACGTCGTGGCGCCCACGACGGGGAAGATCAGCGTCGGCACGGTGCCCGCCATCGGAGTCGCAGCCAAAGCAGACCCGGCGGCGCCGAGCATCAGAAGTAGGAGAAGAACTCCTCGGGCTGTCGTCCGGTGGCGGCTCATCAAGCTCCGGTTCGCGCTCGAAGTGCCCGACCCTAGCAGGCAATTCGGCGCCCGGGCGGGGAGGAATCCCGGTTTCGATGCAGTAATCCGGGGATCTATGCGCTTCCGTCTCGCACTTGCGGGGGCGCTCGCGGCGGCTTGGGCGGCAGCCGCACCCGCGAGCGCCGCCTTGAATCCCCAGCACGCAGGCCTTCAGGTCGCGCTGCGCGCACAGGGGCTCTATCTCGGGCCGATCGACGCGATCATCGGGCCGAAGACGGTTGCCGCCGTGCGTGCGTTCCAGCGCGGGCACCGCCTGCACGTCACCGGGATCGCGGATCTGCGGACGCGCCGTGAGCTCGGGCCACTCGGCACGCCACTCTTCGGCTCGCGCACGCTCGCGCACGGCAAGTTCGGGTGGGACGTCGCGGTGCTCCAGTTCCTGCTCGTGAAGCACGGTGTGCGCGTGCCGGTGAATGCGTACGTGGACACGCCGACGGTTCTCGGTGTCAAGCGGTATCAGCGCGCGATGCACTTGCCTGCCGACGGCATCGCCGGCCCGGCGACGTTCGCGGCGCTCGGATTGCAGACGCGTGTGCCGGTGAAGCAGGTGCAGACGGCGCCGCTGTTGCTGTCGCGTTACATCGTGCGGCCCGGCGACTCGCTGACCGCGATCGCGCGCAAGCACGGGACGACGCTTCGAAAGATCGCACAGCTCAACAAGCTCAATCCGGCGCAGCCACTCCTGATCGGCGTCAAGCTGCGCATTCCCGCGGCGGCGCACGCTGCGGCGCCCACCGCTGTGTCGGCGACGAATGCGGGAACGGTGCGCGACTCGCTCGACCGCTGGTCCGCGTACTACGGCATCGACCGCAGCCTCGCGCGCGCGCTGGCATGGATGGAGTCGGGCTACAACAACAACGTCGTCTCGAACGTCGGCGCGCAGGGCGTGATGCAGCTCTTGCCGACGACCTGGGACTACGTCGAAACCGTCCTGATCGGCCATCCGATCGCACACGACGCGGACGGCAACGTCCACGTCGGCATGGCGTACCTCCACCACCTCCTGGCCGCGTTCGGCGGGGACGAGCACCTCGCCCTCGCAGGCTGGTACCAGGGCGAGCGCTCCGTCAAGGCAGGCGGCCCCTACAAGGTCAGCAAGGCCTTCGTCGCGGACGTGCTCGCGCTCAAGCAGCGCATGTAGCGGTGACAGGCACGGGTCACGAAAGTGTGACGACTTCGTCACGACCCGCACCGTTTCCAGGGTTCCAGTCCTGACGAAGCCCCGACATACCGCGACGGAGCGGTAACCCGGTGACAGTCACCCGGTATGTAGGATCGCCCGCGGTCATGAAGATCGTCGTCTGCGTGAAGCACGTTCCCGAGGGTGCCGGCCGGCTGGATCCGGGCTCGAAGCGCCTCGACCGTTCCGGCGAGGGGGCGCTCAATCGTTTCGAC
>JBGPLW010000304.1:0-3386 GCA_041486645.1 Gaiellaceae bacterium
CCGTACGTCTCGAACACGTGGGACTCGGTGTTCGTGCAGCCGAGCTCCTGCAGCGTCCGGTG
Organism: Gaiellaceae bacterium; assembly: GCA_041486645.1. Taxonomy (GTDB): domain Bacteria; phylum Actinomycetota; class Thermoleophilia; order Gaiellales; family Gaiellaceae; genus Palsa-739. The sequence continues at coordinate 63 of JBGPLW010000304.1, forward strand.
CGTCTCGAGCTGCGAGTCTGTGAAGATGTTGTTCGACCTGCCGGTAACGAGCAGCACGGGCGTCTCGATCTCGGTCGCGAACTCGAGGTAGTCGTCGGGGAGCGCACGGTGGCGCGGGTTGCCCGGGTCGAACTTCACCGCGCGCCCGGCGCGCACCATCGTCCGCACGTGGCGGTGGTAATTGAGACTCGTGCCGCCGTACAGGTCGCCCCCGCGGCGGTGCGTGACGGGATCCATGTTCTCGTGCCTGTAGAGGGCCGGGAAACCGGTCCCCCACATGAAGCTCAGCATGTTGCACGCCGGCACGTCGCACTCACGGTGCACGGCCGATACAACCTTCGAGATCCCCTTGCCGAGCGTGAGGCCGCGATCCTCACTCCAGCGTGGATTGAGATACGTCACGTTCAGCAGGCCCTCGACGAGCGCCGGCGCGAAGGCGATCTTGGCGCGGGAGAACCGCCGGACGCGCGGAGTGAGCGAGACGCTGTTCGAGATGACGCTCGAGACTCCGTCGATCGCCTTGCCGTAGAGGCTCAACATGAACGCGACCGAGCCAAGGCAGTGGCAGATCACGTGGATCCGCTTGCCGGGACCGACGATGCTTCGCAAGGTGTCGAGCGCCGGCGGGAAGTCGAAGAGCGCTGCGTCGTCCATCGTGTACGAGTGCCGTGCGAGGTTGTACGGGAAGCGGTTGCTCATCCGGAAGTCGAGCGTCCACACGTCGCCGAAGCCTGCCTTGTGCAGGAACGTGACGAGGTTCTCGTGCTCCGGCATGATGAACATGTCCGACGAGGTCGTCAGGCCGTGGACGATGAGCACGATGTCGTCGCTCGGCTCCTTGAGGAAGCGGAGCATGCTCAACCCGAGCATGTCCCCCGTCGAGAAGTAGTGCGTCGTGATCTCGGCATCTTTGACGCCCTCGAGGGTGAAGAGTGGGATCTCGCGTTCCATGGCTGCCTCTCTTGTCGGACGTTCGCTCATGAGGTTGCGGTCGGTTCGGGCGCCCGCTGCTCGAGGCTCGGAATCGGTTTGACGTCGCCGTCGCCGTGCAACTTGGCGAACTGCTCTGCATAGAAGGTGTTCGGATCGACGAGGCGCCGGCGTTCCGGGTCCTTCGACATTTGCGTGTGCACGTACCGGAACGAGCCGTGGCGGATCGCGATGTCGTCCATCCCGGCGGCGAGCTCCTCGAGCTGCGCGTCGCTCAGGCCCTGTTCCTGCGTCCCGCAGAGGAACGCGAGCGCACAGAACTCGTTGTTCGTACCACCTTGCGCGAGATAGTTCGAGCGGATGGCGATCGCGTAGTTCGAGATGAAGGTGAGGGCGTTCGTCCGTGCGCGGAAGCCTGCAAGGTGCTCGTGCACCGCGTGGAAGAGCGACTCGTACTGGTCGAGCGGCCCCATGACGATCAACATCCGCGTCGGATCTCCGACCGTGGCATCGAGGATCTTGTCGGAGAAGAACTCGACGTTCTTCTGCGACGCGTACTTCGGGCTCACCACGACGCCGACGGTGCCGACGTACTTCAGGATGCGGTCGGCTCGCGCGGGCAGGCGGCCGTTGAGGTAGCCGATTCCATGGAGGGTGCCGTACGCCGCCCGGTTCCGGGCGCGCTTGGGCAGCGCCTGCGAGGTCGCGCGGTAGTTCGAGAACTGGCCGATCATGCGGCTCTTGCCGCCGCGGCCGGGGAAGTCGATCACGACGCCGCGTTGGAGCACTGCGTCGCCCGGGTCGCGAAGCGCCGCCGCGGACTCCGAGATGAACTTGTCGAGATTCCGGTACCGCCGCTCATCGTTGCGAAGCACCGTGCCGTACTTGTCGGCCTCGATCACCTGCGTCTTCACCGTCGTGATGACGCCGTAGCGGCCCGTGCCGCCGAGCACCCGCCAGAAATGCTCGGGCTTGTCCGTCGGGCTGCAGGAGATGACATTTCCCGCCCAGTCGACGTATTCGACCGAGCGCACCGTGTCGATGAACATCCCGTACTTGAACGAGGTGGGGCTGATGCCGCCGACGGAGACGAAGCCGCCGAGGGAGATGTCGTTGTGGTCGCCGACGACGGGCAGGCCGAGACCGCGGTGGGCCAGCTCGTCGTCGATATGCGCGGTCACCGTGCCGCTCAGGGCGGTCGCCGTCAGGCCATCCGCGTCGATGTCGACGATGCGGTTCATGTTCTGCGTGAGGAGGATCGAGCCGCGGTCGACGAGCACGAGGCCGTTGCTCGAATGTCCGCTTCCCCGCACCCAGAGCGGCTCACCGGCGGCGTTCGCGTCCTGGATCATCTGCGCGACGTCCTCGGTCGTCTGGGGCAGGTAGACCTTGAGCGGGTGCCGCGCGGCGATCCCCGGCACCGAAATTCGGCTCCAGTCGTAGCCGAGGCTGTCGATGCTGTCGTGCGTGAAGGTCTCGTGGCTCGTGATCTTGCCGCGCCACGATTCGCTCGCCGTCACGGTCTTGCGCTTGCGACCGTTGGTCGACTGTTCGGCCATACCCCGTCCTCTCTCCGACTCTGGACGTTCGACGCTAGCGCTGCACCTCCGAGATTTCAACGACCGCCGTCATGACCTAGCCGCCGAGGTGGGTGCCTGTGGCTGCCTCCTCGAGGACGAAGGCCGTGTTCACGAGCTCGAGATGCGTGAAGGCCTGGGGGAAGTTACCGAGTAGCCGCCCTGCTCCCGGGTCGTACTCCTCCGAGATCAGTCCGACGTCGTTGCGGAGGGCGAGCAGCCGTTCGTAGAGGCGCGCGGCCTCGTCGTGCCGGCCCTGGAGCGCGTAGACCGCGGCGAGCCAGAACGAGCACGGCAGGAAGACGCCCTCGTCGCCGCTCAGGCCGTCGACGGCGCCGTCGTCGCGCGCGACGTAGCGCAGCACGAAGCCGTCGCGCAGCAGGGTGCGCTCCACGGCAGCGACGGTGGAGACCATGCGCTCGTCGGTTGCCGGCAGGAAGCCTACGAGTGGCATCAGGAGGACGCTCGCGTCGAGCTCGTTGGAGCCGTACGACTGGGCGAAAGCCTGCTCGCGCTCGCTCCACGCCCGCTCGAGCACCTCCTCTTTGATCTCGTCGCGGATCGAGCGCCAGCGGTCGACCGGGCCATCCCGGCCGAACGCCTCGACCGCCTTGACGCCGCGGTCGAAGGCGACCCACGCCATCACCTTCGAGTGGGTGAAGTGGCGCTCCGGCCCGCGAACCTCCCAGATGCCTGCGTCCGTCCGCCGCCAGCCGTCCGCGAGCCACTCGAGCGTCGCGAGGAGGACCGACCACGCCTGCTCGAGAGCCGGCGCGCCGCCCTCGCGCGCCCGCAGCATTGCGTCGATCACCTCGCC
>JBGPLW010000305.1:0-3376 GCA_041486645.1 Gaiellaceae bacterium
GCCCTCGGCGACGAGCGCCTTCGCGGTGTCGTGCAGGTCGTGCTGGCCCATTGCTCCGCCTTCTCTCTGTCCGGTGTCGTTTCCCGGATTATTCCGAGCGCGGGCGGGCCGGGCTCAGCGGAGGCGGCTGCGGCCGCCTCGGCCCCAGAGGGCGTTGCGGCGGCTGTCGGCGGCGAGAAGGGCCTTCACGACCATCTGAGACGCCGACCCAGGCATTTTCTTGCGCCGGGCTAGAATCGATCTGCCTCACGCGGACGTAGCTCAGTTGGTAGAGCACTGGCTTCCCAAGCCAGGTGTCGTGGGTTCGAGTCCCATCGTCCGCTCTCCGGTCAGGCGTCGCGCACGGCGAGCAGGAACGACGCCACGTCTTCGCCCAGCAGATGGAGCTCGAGCCTCTCGACGGCGCAACCGCTCTCGAGGTCGTCACCGTCGGGCTGCCAGAACGCACAGGCGTCCAGCGGGCACCGCTCCGGCGCTCCGGCGACGAGCGAGAGCGCGCAGACCTTCGTCAGGGAGGTCTCCATGGGAAGAAAAGCGTTGCGCGGCCGGCCGGAGGTTGCATCCGAAATAAGTACGGACGCGGCACCTCGCGACGACCTTGACGAAAGGCAAATCATGCGGGCAACTACGGACGACGTTCCAGGCCCACCTGCCGATACTTCACAGGTGAACACCGCCGTCGCCACCGCGCAGCTGTTCCCGCCCGAGGCCGATGCGATCGACCTCTACGACCGGGTGCGCGCCCCGGACGGCCGAATCGGCAAGGTGATCGGCTTTTACCGCCGCGACCAGGTGACGGTCGTCGTGCTCTTCGACTCCGGCGACACCGGCCAGTTCCTGCACGCTCAGCTCTCGCCGCTGCTCTAGCTCCCTATTGTTGAGTGCGCGTTGCGCCGGCGGTTTTCCATCGTTGCGGTGCCCGCGGTGGCCACGGCCGTCTCGGTCGTCACCGTCCTGAACCGGCTCGGCGCCGTTTCGCTCCGCGATCTCGCCTCGACGCCGCAGGGTGTGGCCGACGGGCGCGAATGGCAGCTCGTCACGAGCGCATTCGTCGCCGACCGGCCCGCCGTGCCGTCGGTGATCGGCTTCACGATCGTCGGCTTCGCCGCGCTCGCGCTTGCGGGTGCGCGGATCATCTGGACGGCGGCAGCCGCAGGCCACCTCCTCGCGACGGTAGTCGTCTACGGCGCGCTCGACGCGGCCCACGTCACGGTGTCGCGGCCGGACTACGGAACCTCCGCGATCATCGCGGCCTGGATCGGCGTCATCGCCTGCCGCCTCTGGCAGCGCGGAGCCGGGCCTGCTGCGATCGGGTTCTGCGCCGTCGCCGGGCTCGTAGGCTGGCTCTTCCGGCCTGGCCTCGACATCCTCGACACCGAGCACGCCGTCGCGCTCGCGGTCGGGATCTCCGTCGCCGTCTGGCTGCCGCGGCTACGCCTTGTGCAGCTTCGGGTGCTTCTTGCGCGGCGGGGGCTTCTTCTTCACGACGGGCTTCTGCGGCTTGGGAGTGCTCGTCGGAGTAGTTGAGGCCCCCGACGCGGGCGTGCGCGTGCCGAACTGCTGTGACCAGAGCGCCGCGCCCGTGTAGCCGAGGAAGGCCTCGTTCGGGAGGTAGCCGATTCCGATCTCCGTGAACGTCGCCGTCAGGATGTTCTCGCGGTGCCCGGTCGAGTGGAGCCAGGCGAACATGATCTGCCGCGGCGAGCCGTTCGAGCCGGTGCCCCAGGCGATGTTCTCGCCGATCTGGAAGCTCGTCGCGCCCTGGATGTAGGCGGCGAAGACCGAGTCGAACGGCTTGCCGCACGGCTCGTGGCTGAACACGCCGCACGAGACGTCGGCGCCGAGCTTGGCGTTGCCTGCGGCGCTGAGCGTCGGGTTCAGCTGGAGCGGCTTCAGCCCCGACTGCGCCCGCGCGTAGTTCGTCAGGCAGGTCATCACGAGCTGCGCCGTGGTCTGGTCGAGGTTGAGCTGCTCGTCGGCGGCCCCGCATGTTCCGGCCGGCGCGAGCATGGCGGCGTAGGGATCGTCGGCAGCCGCCGCGCCGCCGGCGAACGCGAGGACGGCGCAGAGGAGCGCCGCAAGAGAGAGCCGCATGGTCGGATCAAGACGGCCGCGAGGCCGCGTTTCTTCCCTCTTTCGGGGGGAGCTACCTGAGCCAGGCGTCTGCGAGCTTCGCCCGCGTCGTCTCGAGCTGCTCGGGGATCACCTTCACGGCGCCGAGCACCGGCATGAAGTTCGTGTCGCCGCTCCATCGCGGCACGACGTGGAGGTGCCCGTGCTCGGGAACGCCGGCCCCGGCGATGCGCGCGATGTTCCAGCCGAGGTTGAAGCCCTGGGCTGCATACACGGCGCGGAGCGCGTCGAGCCCCTTCGCCCCGAGCCGGTGGATCTCGAGCGCCTCGTCGTCGTCGAGGTCCTCGAAGTTCCGGCCGTGACGGTACGGGGCGACGAGGAGGTGGCCCGACGCGTACGGGAACTTGTTCAGCACGACGAACGCGCGCTCGCCGCGGTGCACGACGAGATGCGCTTCGTCGTCGGCGCTCGCAGCGGCGTCGCAGAGGAAGCAGCCCTCCTGCTCGTCCGCGGTCTGGATGTACTCGAGGCGCCACGGCGCCCAGAGGCGCTTCAGAGCCACTTCTTCCAGCGGAAGAAACCGAGCATCGATACGACGACGATGATCATCGCCCCGAGCGTGACGAGGAAGCCGTTCGAGCTGTTGAAGCCGGGGAAGTGCACGTTCATCCCGAAGAAGCCGGTGAGGAACGTCAGCGGCAGCATGACGACGCTGAAGATCGTGAGCACGTAGAGGATGTCGTTCTGCTGGTGCGAGATGAGCGACTCGTTCGTGTCCTCGAGCGCTTCGACGACCTCCTTGTAGTTGTCGAGCAGATCCCAGATGCGCTCGCTCGCGTCGACGATGTCGTCGAAGTACAGCTCGAGCTCCTCCGGCAGGAAGCGCTCGACACCGCGCTCGAGCTGGCGGAGCGTCGGCCGCTGCGGCCGCACGATCTTGCGGTACGAGATGATCTCCTGCTTCACCTTGTGGATGTCGCGCACGCGCTCCTTCGCGCGCGGCTCGATCTCGTCGATCTCCTCGTCGATCTGCCGGAGCTTGAACGCGATCTTGTCGAGGATCGGGAAGCAGTAGTCGTAGAGGTCGTCGAGCACCTCGTAGAGCAGCCGCCCCGAGCCGCGCGAGAAGAGGTTGTGGCGAAGCTCCTCGCCGTCGTAGCAGCGCTGGAAGAGGCGCGACAGCGGGCGGAGCTCGACCGTCGGCAGCGTGATGAGGTAGTCGGCCCCGACGAAGACGTCGAGCTCGCCTGCATTCAGGCGGCCGACGGCCGCGTCGTAGACCGGGAAGTGGAGCACCGCGAAC
>JBGPLW010000306.1:0-3360 GCA_041486645.1 Gaiellaceae bacterium
GTTGTACCGGGTCGTCTCGACCTCGCGGTCGTCGACGATCTCGTAGCCGAGGCCGAGGAAGATGTCCTCGACGTCCCGCCGCACCTGCGTCGACGGGTGAAGCGAGCCGCGGGCGCGCGGCCGGACCGGCCCGAGAAGCTCGGCGGGCAAGGTCACATCGACGACCTCTTCCGTGAGCTTCCGCTCGAGCTCGGCGGCCTGAACAGCCGCGAGTTTCGCCGCGAGGGCAACCTCAACCGCCTCGCGGATGGCGTTGAGCCGCATCCCCGTTTCGCGGTCGCGAACCTCGCGCAATGCCAGCTTCAACGGGCTACTGCGCCCGAGATAGGAGACGGACACACTCTCGACTTCTTCAGAAGTCGAGGCCGCCTCCAAAGCCTCTCGAGCGTCACGTTCGTAGGTCTCCCAGTCCATCGCGGCGACTGTATCGGGTGGGTCTGTCATCGATTCCTCCTCTCTCTCGGGCGTGCGTGGTCGCGGGCTGACGCCCCGACTCGACTGCCTGGAGGAACCGGCCTGCTAGCGCGCCGGCGCCCCGGCATCGAGCCGGGGCTGCGTAAAGCGGTGCGAGCGCTGCTGCATGCGCGCACTATACCGGGGGTGTCCGAGTACGACTCATTCGCAGACGACTACGACGCCTGGTCGGCCGACATGACGGAGGATGTCGCGTGGTACGTGGAGCTCGCCCGCGAGGCCCGCGAGCCGATCGTCGAGCTCGCGGTCGGCAGCGGACGGGTCGCGATCCCGATCGCGCGCGAGACCGGCAAGCGGGTGATCGGGATCGACCGCTCACCGGCGATGCTCGCGGTGGCGCGGAGGCGCGCGGCCGGCCTCCCCGTCGAGCTGCGCGAGGGCGACATGCGCGAGCTCTCGCTCGACGAGCCCGTCGACCTCGTCATCTGCCCGTTCCGGTCGCTGCTCCACCTGCCCACGTGGGCCGACAAGCGCCGCGTCTTCGAGCGGGTCGAGGCCGCGCTCCGCCCCGGCGGGCGGTTTGCCTGGAACTCCTTCGCCTTCAGCCCGCTCATCGCCGCGGAGCTCCACGACCGGCGCATCGACCAAGGCAACGGGCTCTGGGAGCTGAACCGGTACATCCCTGCTGACAGCCGGATCGAGCTGACGCGCGGTCGCGGCGACGAAACGCTCGGCGTGCTGCGCGCGTGGTGGGTGACGAAGTCCGAGTGGGACGGTCTCGTCGACGTTGCGGGCCTCGAAGTCGAGGCGCTGTACGGCGGCTTCGAGCGCGAGCCGCTCGACGACGACTCGCTCGAGCTCGTCTACGTCGCGAGGAAGCCGGCATAAGCGCCTACGACGCGATCGCGCGCCTGTACGACCCGTGGAGCCGCGGCGTCGTCGAGGACATCGGCTTCTATGTCGACGAGGCGCTCGCCGCGGGTGGCACCGTCGTCGAGCTCGGCGTCGGCACGGGCCGCATCGCGATCCCGACCGCCGCCGCCGGCGTCCACGTGATCGGCGTCGACTCGTCGGCGGGGATGCTCGAAGTCTGCGCGGCCGAGGCCCGAAACGCGGGCCTCGCCGATCTGCTCGACCTCCGGCTCGGCGACCTGCGCCACCCGCCGGTCGACGAGCGGGTCGCCCTCGTCACCTGTCCGTTTCGTGCGTATTTGCACCTTTCCAGCGACGAGGAGCGGCTCGAGGCGCTCAGGGCCGCGCGGGCGCTCCTCCGCCCCGGCGGACGGTTGATCTTCGACGTGTTCCGGCCCTCACAGGAGGACATCGACGAGACGAACGGCCGCTGGATCGAGCGAGAGCCCGGCATCGACGAGCGCGCCGACTGGGATCTCGAGCGCCGGACGCTCACGCTGTCGGTACGCGGCACCGGCGGCGAGTCGACCATGACGCTCTGGTGGCTCGAGCCGGAACGGTGGAACGCGCTGCTCGCCGAGGCGGGCTTCGCCGTCGATGCGTGCTACGGCTGGTTCGACCGGACGCCCTACGACGGCGGCGAAGACACCGTCTGGATCGCCCGACGCTGACTTGGCCGCAAATAGCGAAAAAATATTTTCCCGACGCCACTTGCATCGACTGTGCGAAGGCAATAGCTTCTCTCTTGCAGCGAGCACGGAGCGCGACTAGGTCGAAACCCCGACCGAGCGGTTCTACGAAGAGGGGGCAACCCCGAGGCGGAAGGCCGGTTGGACGAGGTGGACGAAAGCGCCACCGGCTCGCTGACTTATTTCGCGAGGCCCCCGTACGGGGGCCTCGCTGTTTTCTTGCACCGCTTCGCTTTCCTGCTCGAAAGCGGCGCGCGGGTTCGAGCCGCGAGCAGCGGCGGGCCTGGTCGGCTGAGGCTGCCGACGATCCTGTCGCAGTGGATTCGCGGGATGAGCAGGTACTCTTCGATGCGCTGTTCGACATCCGCCGTAAGGTCGACAGACTGCTCCAACTCTTCACAGAGGACGACGATGAAGAAGAGGAAGACGGATGAGGAGATCACTGCGGAGCTCGTCGAGAAAGACGAGAACTTCCGTCGTCTGCACGACAAGGTCGTCGCGCTGAACGGAGGACGGCTCCCCACGTCCGAGGAGATCGATCAGCGCATCCGGGAGTACCGCGAGCGCCACCGCGGCACCGCGTCCGCCTAGTAGGGACTACAGGCCGCGCCGCGCGAGCTCGTAAAGCGCCACCGTCCCGGCCATCGCGACGTTCAGCGACTCCGCGTCGCCCGACTGCGGGATCGAGGCCTGGGCGTCGCAGCGCGCGAGCACCTCGGACGGCAGCCCGTCCCGCTCCGCGCCGAGCACGAAGACGACGTCGCCGTCGAGCTCGACCTCCTGGAGCGGCGTTCCGCCACGTGGAACGAGTGCGACCCGCCGGCCGGCCGGCTCGTCGAACGCCGCGAGCGGCACCCGGAAGAGCGCGCCCATCGACGCGCGCAGCGCCTTCGGCGCGGTCGGGTCGGCGCAGCCGTCCGAGAGCGCGACGCCGGCCCCGAACGCCGCCGCCGAACGGAGCAATGCCCCGACGTTGCCGGGATCCGCGACATGCCACAGCGCGAGCGTCACCGGGCGCACCCCGCGCGGCAGGTCGGTGCGCCGAAAGACGCCGAGCACGCGCGGCGGGTGCGCGAGCGTTGACACCTCGGCGAGGAGCGCCGCCTCGACGTTCTCGCCGGCGACGAGCAGGTCGACCGGCTCGATGCCGGCGGCGGCCTCGACGAGATCCTCACCTTCCGCGACGAACAGCTCGAGCTTGTCGCGCCAGCGCCGGTCGTGGAGCTTGCGGACGAGCTTGAGCCGCTCGTTGTCGCGGGAGGTGATCAGACCTGAAGGGCGGTCTTCGCCTGGTCGGCGATCGCCGTGAACGCCGCGGGATCGCTCACCGCGAGATCCGCGAGGA
>JBGPLW010000307.1:0-3350 GCA_041486645.1 Gaiellaceae bacterium
AAGCCTCGACAAGACCGTCGGCGAGGGCAGCGACACGGCATTCGGCGATCTTGTCGCGCAGGACCCGGCGAACGTCGAGGAAGAAGTCGTCCTCGCGCTCGGTGACGACGCGCTGCACCGGGCAATCCTCACGCTGCCGGTGCGCGAGCAGGAAGTGATCCGCATGCGGTACGGGCTCGATACCGAGCAGGAGCCGAAGTCACTCGACGAGATCGGGCGGCGCATGGGCATCACGCGCGAGCGCGTGCGGCAGATCGAGACGCAGGCGTTGTCGCGGCTCGCGCAGCAGCGCGAGATTGCGGCGCTCAGCCCCGTGGCGTAGACCAGCGAAGCACGCGCATGCCCTCCCACCACTCCGGGTGGCCGCGATCCTTGCCGTCGATGCGGAGAATCTCCGTCGCCCACGGCTGCTGCGCGAGATAGTCGTCGACCGCGCGCCCGACGCGCTCCCAGTCGGCGTCGTCGACGATCACGAGCGCACCGTCGACGAGGTACGGCTCGATCAGGCGCATCCCGTCGAGCTGCTGCTCGTACTCGTGGCCGTTGTCGTAGTAGTAGACGCCGACCCGGCGCCCTTCGAGCGCACCGGAGCGAAGCGTGTCGAACGCGTCGCCCTCGATCAGCCTGGGCCGGCCGGAGAGATTGAAGCGCGCGAGGTTGTGGGCGAGCTGTTCCCTGCTGCCGTCGCCGAGCGACCAGTTGTCGAGCGCAACGAAGGCGCAGTCGTTCTCGAGCATCGCAGCGATGAGCGACGACCCGTGATACGTGCCGACCTCGACGTAGCACTCACCGTCATCGAGGCAGCGCGCCGCGACGTTCAAGAGCGCGAGGTTGTTCGCGCGCGCAAGGCCCGGAACGGCCTCGAGAATCTCGGCGAAGCGCACATCGCGCGGAAGCTCGCTCCGCGGGAAGTCGTCGAACGCCTGGGGCAACCGCTCGAGAAAGGCATCGGTGTTCACGGGCTGATGGTGCCTGACGGGTCTGACTCCCGCGCAGCGGGTGTCTGGCCCGGCTTTCGGAAGCCGGTCAGGCGTGGGCGGCGTACGCGCGCATCGCATCGACGAGCGCGCCGAGCCTGCGGCCCACCGGCGTCAGCTGGTACTCGACGCGCGGCGGACGGGTGTCGGGCAGCACGCGCCGCTCGAGCACGCCCGCGTTCTCGAGCTCGACGAGACGCAGCGCGAGCGTCCGCGGCGGGATCCCCTCGAGCGCCTGCTTGAACTCGTTGAAGCGCACCGCTCCCTCCTCGGCTGAGGCCCAGAGGATCGCGAGCATCCAGCGCCGCCCGAGGAGGTCCGCCGCGCGGGCGACCTCCTCGGGCAGCGGGTTGCACTGCTTACACCGCATGCAGCTGCGGCTTCGACTTCGGCTCGAGCGCGAGGTTCAGCACCTCGCCGATCGTCATCACCGGATGGAACGTCATCGCCTCGCGCACATCCGCGGGGATGTCGTCGAGATCGGCGCGGTTCCGCTCAGGAATGATCACGTCGGTCAGACCGGCCGCATGTGCGGCGAGCACTTTCTGCTTCAGCCCGCCGATCGGCAACACGCGACCCTGGAGCGTCACCTCGCCGGTCATGCCGACCGTGTGCTTGACCGGCCGCTCAGACAGGAGCGACGCAAGCGCAGTCGCCATCGTGATGCCCGCGCTCGGGCCGTCCTTCGGGATAGCGCCGGCCGGCACGTGCACGTGGAACGCGCGGTCCTTGAACGCGTCCGACTCGATTCCGAGATCGTCCGCGTGCGAGCGCACGTAGGAGAGCGCGATCCGCGCTGACTCCTTCATGACGTCGCCGAGCTGGCCGGTGAGCATGAGCTCCGACCCGCCGTCCATCGAGGTCGCCTCGACGAACAGCACGTCGCCGCCCGTCCCGGTCACCGCGAGCCCGGTTGCAACACCGGGCACGGCCGTCCGCTCGGCAACTTCCTGGAACACTTTCTGGCGCCCAAGTGCGTCGCGCACGACGTCGATGTCGACGGCGACCGGCGGCTCGACGCTGCCCGACGCGATCTTCGTCGCCGTCTTGCGCAGGATCTTGCCGACCTCACGCTCGAGCTGGCGGACGCCGGCTTCGCGCGTGTACTCGGCGACGACCGTCGCGATCACGTCGTCCGCGATCGAGACTTCGTCCTCCCGCAGGCCGTTGCGCTCGCGCTGGCGAGGCCACAGGTAGTCGCGGGCGATCGCGGTCTTCTCGTCGACCGTGTAGCCGTCGAAGCGGATGACCTCCATGCGGTCGAGGAGCGGACCGGGGATCGTGTCGGCGACGTTCGCGGTCGCGATGAAGAACACGTCGGAGAGGTCGAGCTCGACGTCGAGGTAGTGGTCGCGGAACGAGTGGTTCTGCGCCGGGTCGAGCACCTCGAGCAGCGCGGCCGACGGGTCGCCGCGCCAGTCGGCGCCGACCTTGTCGACCTCGTCGAGCAGGATCACCGGGTTCATCGTCTTCGCGTCACGGAGCGCGCGCACGAGCCGGCCCGGCATCGAGCCGATGTACGTGCGCCGGTGTCCGCGAATCTCCGCTTCGTCGCGGATGCCGCCGAGCGACATGCGGACGAACTCGCGGTTCAAGGCGCGTGCGACCGACTCGCCGATCGACGTCTTGCCCGTGCCGGGCGGGCCGATGAGCGTGAGGATCGCGCCGCTGCGCTTGTCGTTCGGGATGCCGCGCTCCTCGCGCAGCTTCCGAACGGCGAGGTACTCGACGATGCGTTCCTTCACGTCGTCGAGACCCGCATGATCGGCGTCGAGCACCTCACGCGCGTGCGTCGGGTCGAGGCGCTCGTCGGAGCGCAACGACCACGGCACGGCGGTCAGCCAGTCGAGGTACGTGCGGATCATCGACGCCTCGCCCGAGGAGTCGCCCATCGTCTCGAGCCGGCGCAGCTCGCGGTCGGCCTGGGCGCGGACGGCGTCCGGCATCCCGGCCTCTTCGATCTTCGTGCGGTACTCGTCGATGAGCGAGCCCTCGTCCTCGCCGAGCTCCTTGCGGATCGACTCCATCTGCTTGCGCAGAACGTACTCGCGCTGCTGCTTCTGGACGTCGGAGTCGACGTCGTCGCGGATGCGGCGGCGGACCTGCATCTCGGCAAGCCGCTCGCGCTGAAGCGCGAGCGCGTACTCGAGCCGCTCGACGACATCGACGTGCTCGAGCAGCTCGACGCGCTGCGCGAACGAGATGTCCGGCGCGTACGCGCACGTGTCGGCGAGCGCACCGGTCTCGGTGATCGAGCGCAGGAACGCGCTGATGCGGTCGTCCGCGTTCCGCAGCTCGAGGATCTCCTCGACGACGGCGCGGTACTCGCGCTCGAGCTCGCGCGTCTGCACGGGCGGCGGGTTCTCGTCCGGG
>JBGPLW010000308.1:0-3349 GCA_041486645.1 Gaiellaceae bacterium
CCGCGGCACGTCGAGATTCAGGTGCTCGCAGACAGGCACGGCGCCGTGGTCGCACTCGGCGAGCGTGAGTGCTCGGTACAGCGCCGTCACCAGAAGGTGCTCGAGGAGTCGCCGTCGGCCGCGCTCGACCCCGAGCTGCGTGCGCGCATGAGCGATGCCGCGGTCGCGTTCGCGCGCGCGATCGGCTACGTGAGCGCAGGCACCGCCGAGTTCATGCTCGACGGCCGCGACTTCTACTTCCTCGAGCTGAACGCGCGCATCCAGGTCGAGCATCCGGTCACCGAGCTCGTGACGGGCGTCGATCTCGTGCGCGAGCAACTGCGCATCGCGGACGGTTCCGAGCTTGTAACAGACTGTTACTTGACCGGGCACGCGGTAGAGGTGCGGCTCTACGCCGAGGACCCGCAGACGTTCCTGCCGCAGGCGGGACGGATCGAGCGGCTGCGCCTGCCCGACACCGTCCGCGTCGACGCGGGCGTCGAGGAGGGCGACGAGATCGGCACGTCGTACGACCCGATGCTCGCGAAGCTGATCGCGTACGGCGCGACCCGCGACGATGCGTACGACGCGCTCGCCGCTGCGCTGCGCGAGACGGAGGTCGGCGGCGTCACGACGAACCTCCCGTTCCTCCGCTGGCTCGTCGCGCATCCGCTCGTGCGTGCGGGCTACGCGACGACGGCGTTCCTCACCGAGCACCCGCCGCTCTCGGAGCACGCAACGCGCGCGCCCGACGCGGCATGGACGGGCGCGTGGCGGCTCAACCTCGCCGCCCCCGCACCGCGACCGGTGCCGAGCCTCGAAGCCGGGACGCGCGACCACGGACCGGCCGTCGAGCAGTCGAGCCTCACAGCGCCGATGCCGGGGACGGTGATCAAGGTGCTCGTCGAGCCGGGTGCGCAGGTGCGCGCGCGGCAGACGCTGCTCGTGCTCGAGGCGATGAAGATGGAGTCGCCGCTCGTCTCGCCGTACGACGCGACGGTTCGCGCCGTGCACGTCGCCGAGGGCGACCGGGTCGCCGGAGGCGCGCTGCTGGTCGAGTTGGAGGAGTAGCCGCTACGCGAGTTTCCAGCGGCGCAGCGTCTTCACCGGCACCGACCGGTGCGCCCTGGGAATCCTGAGGAGCCAGCGGATCATGCTCCAGGCATCGGCGGGCGAGGCCTGGAGCTAAAGCCCTCGTAGCGGCGCCCAAGTCAACGACTGCAACCAGGCTGAAGCCTGGTTGCTGGAGCTACTAGAACAGCTTCTGGAGTTTCATCGCCGCGCCCATGTCGCCCTTGATCTTGAGCTTCCCGGTCATGTAGGCGCTCGTCGGGTTCTGCTCGCCGGCGATGATCTTCTGGAAGGTCTCCTCCGAGGCCGAGATGACCGCGTCGGCGTCGCCACCGCCCTCGGTCACCGTCACGGTCCCGTCGTCGACGTCGACCTTCCACTGGCCGAGGCCTTCGATGTCGAAGACATACGAGTTCGTCATGCCCGCCGTCTTCGTCGAATCGGCGCGCGTGGGAAGGTTCTGGAAGAAGTCCTGCACGGTTTCGCTCATCTCAGCTCCTTGGTGGTCGGATCTCCGGTCACTCTAGATAGCCTTGCGCGGCCGTGGCCGTCCCAATCGAGATCGCCCTCCCGGGCCAGATAAGCGTGGACGCGCTTGCGATCCCGGTCACCCGCCCGCTCTCCGGCGAGGGCGCCCGAATCGTCGACGAGAAGCTCGGCGGCCTCCTCCAGCAGCTCATCCAGAACGGCGAGCTCCGCGGAGAGCGCGGCGAGTCGCTGCTGCTGCACACGAACGGTGCGCTCGAGACGCCGCGCGTCGTCGCGGCCGGTCTCGGCAAGCGCGAAGAGCTCGACGCCGACGCGTTCCGCACGGCGGGAGCCGCCGCCGCACAGTCGCTCGCCCGCGTCGGCGGCACCCTCCTCTGGCTCCTCGACGAGAGCCTGCCGCTCTCGCTCGCGGAGCAGGCTAGCGCGCTCGTCGAGGGGACGATCCTCGGCGGCTACACCCCCGGGCAATGGAAGACGCAGGACACCGACAAGCGTGCACGCGCCGTCGAGCGGATCGTGATCGGGCACACGGACACACCGGAGCTCCGGGAGGCGACAGAGCGCGCAGCGCTGATCGCCGAGCGCACGAACCGCGCGCGCGACCTCGCGAACATGCCGCCGAACGAGCTCGATCCGCACACGCTCGCCGAACACGCGCAGGCGCTCGCGGCCGAGCACGAGCACCTGAAGGCCGAGATCCTCGGGCCGCGCGAGATGGACAAGCTCGGCATGGGCGCGCTCGCAGCCGTCGGTCGCGGCAGCCGGAACGAGCCGCGCCTGATCGTGCTGCGCTACGACCCGCCGAAGGTCACGCGCGGCGACGTCACGCTCGGGCTCGTCGGCAAGGCGATCACGTTCGACGCGGGTGGGATCTCGCTCAAGCCCCCCGCGAAGATGGAGGACATGAAGGGCGACATGGCGGGCGGCGCGGGGACGCTGCACGGCATGGGCGCCGTGGCCGCGCTGAAGCTGCCGGTACGCGCGATCGCCGTGCTCGCGGCGGCCGAGAACCTCCCCGGCGGTGACGCCTTCCGCCCGGGCGACATCCTGCGCGCCGCGAACGGGAAGACGATCGAGATCGTCAACACCGACGCCGAAGGGCGCCTCGTGCTCGCCGACGCGCTCTGGTACACGCGGCGCGAGGGCGCGACGCACATGCTCGACCTCGCGACGCTCACCGGCGCGATGGAGCTCGCGCTCGGCGACCTCTACGGCGGCCTCTTTGCGAACGACGACGACTGGCGCGACCTCATCCTCGCCGCGGCGGAACGAAGCGGCGACCTCGCGTGGCCCTTCCCCCTGCACGCCCGCTACCGGCGCTACGTCGACTCCGCCTTCGCCGACATGAAGAACGGCTCCACGCTCCGTCAGGGCTCTCCCGTGCTGGCGGCGAAGTTCCTGGAGGAGTTCGCCGGCGAGGGGCCGTGGGCGCACATCGACATGTCGAGCCCCGGGTTCCTCGAGCGCTCGCGCGGCGACTACTACCGTGTCTCGGGCGGCACCGGCTACGGCGTACGCTTGATCGCGGAGCTCGCCACCTCCCTCGCATGAACTACGAGCTGACCGACGAACAGGAGCTGCTGCGTCGCACGGTGCGCGACTTCGCCGAGTCGCGCGTCGCGCCGGTCGCGGAGGAGCTCGACCGCGAGGAGCGCTTCCCGTACGAGGTCGTGTCGGAGCTCGCCGAGCTCGGGCTGATGGGCATTCCGATTCCGGACGAGTTCGGCGGCGCCGGCGCCGATACCGTCTCGTACGCGATCGCGATCGAGGAGCTGACGCGCATCGACTCGTCGGTCGCGATCACCGTCGC
>JBGPLW010000309.1:0-3301 GCA_041486645.1 Gaiellaceae bacterium
AACCATTTGCTCTGCCCGATCACGTGGAGCGGGTTCGCTGGGTCGACGCGGATGTCGGACTCGCTGTGATCCTTGACGAGCATCGGCGGGTTCGCGACGTCCTGCGTCGCGAAGCCCTTCGTCTGCTCGCCCGTCGTCGCGCCGGGGCACGGCGTCATGCCGCCGCCGGGATAGCCGGCGGTGAGGAAATCGAAGTATGTGACCTCGGGCGCGTAGCAACTGACGCGCTGCGTCGTCGCGAGGACGCTCGAGACGTGGTTCGTGGCG
The DNA here is from genome assembly GCA_041486645.1 of Gaiellaceae bacterium. Classification (GTDB taxonomy): domain Bacteria; phylum Actinomycetota; class Thermoleophilia; order Gaiellales; family Gaiellaceae; genus Palsa-739. Next base: position 268 of record JBGPLW010000309.1, read on the forward strand.
TAGCTCTGCGCGAACGACGCGTCGGTCTGCGGTGCGGCGGCCGCGGCTCCCGCGAAGACGAGGGCCGCAGTGACGGCTGCGGCTGCAAGCACTCTCATGACTCTCCCCTTCCCCGGTGAATACTTGAATACGGTCTTATCACAGTCGCCCGTGCGGTTTCCATAGCATCGGGGCGTGCTCGAGCCGAAAGTCTTCAAGGCGTACGACGTACGCGGGATCTACCCGGGGGAGCTCGACGAGCGGGGCGCCTATGCGATCGGGCGCGCGTACGTGCAGCAGTTCGAGCCACGGCGGATCGCCGTCGGGCGGGACATGCGGCTCTCGAGCCCGGTCATGGCGGCCGAGCTGATGCGCGGCGCGGCGGCGGAGGGCGCGGACGTGCTCGACCTCGGGCTCGTCGGCACGGAGATGGTCTATTTCGCGGTCGGCGAGCTCGGCCTCGACGGGGGCGTGATGGTCACCGCCTCGCACAATCCGAAGGAGTACACCGGGATGAAAATCGTGCGGCGTGGTGCGCTGCCGGTCGGCGGCGAGTCGGGCCTCCTCGACGTGCGTGACAGAGCCGTCGCGCTGACGGAGTCCGACGGCGGCGACGGCGGGGCCGGGGCGATCTCTGCGTACGACATCTGGCCGGCGTATGTCGATCGGGTGCTGTCGTTCGTCGACGTGGCGGCGCTGCGCCCGCTGAAGGTGGTGATCGACGCCGCGAACGGCATGGCGGGCACGATGCTGCCGCGCGTCCTCGAGCGGCTGCCGATCGAGGTCGTGCGCTGCTACTTCGATCCGGACGGGTCGTTCCCGAATCACGAGCCGAACCCTCTGCTGCCGGAGAACCGCGAGTTCATCGTGGGCAAGACGCTCGAGGAGGGAGCCGATCTCGGCGTCGCATTCGACGGTGACGCCGACCGTTGCTTCTTCGTCGACGACAGCGGCGAGTTCGTCCCGGGCGACTTCGCGACGGCGCTGCTTGCGGAGTCGGTGCTGGAGAAGGAACCGGGCGCGAAGATCATCTACGACGTCCGTGCGAGTTGGGCGGTGCCGGAGACGATCGAGCGCGCCGGCGGGACGGCGCTCGTCAACCGCGTCGGGCACGCGTACATCAAGCACCGCATGCGGAAGGAGGACGCCGCGTTCGGCGGCGAGGTGTCGGGGCATTACTACTTCCGCGATTTCTCGCAGGCCGACTCGGGCGTCGTGCCGTTCCTGTTGATGCTGGAGGTGATCTCCAAGAGGGGCCGGAAGCTTTCGCAGATCCTCGAGCCCTACCGCTCGACGTATTTCCTCACAGGGGAGCTGAACACGCCGGTGCCCGACGTCGCGCTGAAGCTCCAGGAGCTGAAGGAGCGGTACTCGTCGGAGGGCGAGATCTCGCATCTCGACGGCATCTCGGTCGATGCCCGCGACTGGCACCTGAACGTGCGCCCCTCGAACACCGAACCGTTACTGCGCCTGAACCTCGAAGCGCGCTCGCAAGAGCTGATGGAGCAAAAGCGCGACGAGGTGTTGGCGCTCATACAGTCGTGAGCGCAAACTCCTCGGTTGCCTCCTCCGGAGAGAGCATCTCCTCGGTGTTTGACACAAGGAGAGGTCCGAAATGGACCAGCTCCTCGAACGCCGCAGCCGCGCGCGCAGAGTCGTGCCCGAACAACTCGAGCGCCTCTCGGACCAAGAGCCATGAGGGCGCCGGCTCCAGACCGACCGTGGATCGGTAACTGCTCCACTTCCAGGCTGCCGCGTGCTCGACGAGCTCTGCTTTCACGGGATTGCGGACGACGTACGCGATCGCGCCGACGAGGTGGGCCATGCTCTCGAGCTGAACAGCTCGCGGCCTGTGCCTGAAGAGATGGTCTGACCGGCCATGTCGACGGTTCGTTCGGCGCGCGTGATTTCCATTGAGTTGCTGGAAACCGGCAGAGAACTGGTCCTGCATCGCGTGAAGGATGATGTGGTGATGGTTTGGCATCAAACACCAAGCGTAGATCGCCCAGTCGAACTTCGCAGCCACACGGTAGAGCTCGCTGCGAAAGGACTCGCAGTCGTGCCTATCCCACACGATCTGCCCGCGATTGCTGCCGCGGCAGACGACGTGGTAGGCCTCCGCTCGATCGATCGCGCGCAGTTCGTGACCCATGGAGGAATGGTGGCGGAACAGGCCTTACGAGACTGTGCCGCCTTTCCTCAGGGTGTTTGACACCAGGACAGGGCTCCGTTCGCCCTGCTGCGTAGGATCACCGTCGTGACGAAGGCGCCGTTCAAGTTCAGCGCTCGGACTCGGGTCGGGTTCTCCGACACGGACGCGCAGGGGGTCGTGTACTACGGCCGCTACAACCCATACTTCGACCTCGCGCGGGTCGAGTACCACCGGTTGCTCGGGCTCTTGCACCGGGATCCCGAGGGCGACTTCGTGATGCGCGCGAACGACGTCGAGTACTTCGCCCCCGCCCGCTTCGACGACGAGCTCGACATCTACGTGCGCGTCTCGCGGATCGGGCGGACGAGCGTGACGTTCGAATTCGCCGCCTACAAGATCCCCGAGGACATGCTGATGGTCACCGCGCACCAGACGCTCGTCTACATCGACCTGCAAGGGAGGAAGGCGGCACCCGTGCCTGACGTGTACCGGGCGACGATCGAGTCGCTCGAAGGGGCCGATGCCGAGCACTAGCGCCGCACTCGAGGCGATCGAGCGCATCATCGAGAGCGGCGGCGACGCAGATGACATCCTCCGCCACGTCGTCGCCGCTCTCCACGCCGACGCCGGCTACGCCTGGGCCGGCATCTTCTTCGTCGAAGAAGGGAACCTCCTCCCCGGCCCGCACGCCGGCACGCCCGACGAAGCACGCCGCACCCGCGTCCCCGTCACCTGGCAGGGCGACCGCATCGCCGAGCTTGCCGTCGACGACGCGCCCGAGGATGACCGCACCTTCCTCGAGCGCGTCGCCGTGCTCGTCTCCGGTCACTGCCTTGTCGGCTGGGACACCGGCGGCGAGTCCTGGGACCCCTGAGACTCCTGCGAAGCGAGCCGCGCGCCCGG
>JBGPLW010000310.1:0-3291 GCA_041486645.1 Gaiellaceae bacterium
ATCCCGAGTCGGTGCTGACGCCCGACGGGCCGGCGCTCGCGCGCAACTTCCTCGAGGGAAGACTGTGAGCGTAGGCTCGACGGAGCTCACCCAAGAGCGGAGGCGCCGGCTTTGCCGGCGCCGGGAGCGGGTCATATGATCCAGGGAACGATCGCGCGCGTGCTCGACGGCCACGACCTCACGCGCGCCGAGGCGTTCGAGGCGATGCACGAGATCATGCGCGGCGATGCGACGCAGGCTCAGATCGCGGGCTTCCTCGTCGCGCTGCGCGCGAAGGGCGAGACCGCGGACGAGATCACTGGTTGCGCGGAAGCGATGCGCGACCATGTGCTCGCCGTGCAGCCGAAGCGGACCGACCTCGTCGACACCGCCGGTACGGGCGGCGACGGCATGAGCACGCTCAACATCTCGACCGCCGCGGCGCTCGTCGCCGCCGCCGCGGGCGCAGGTGTTGCGAAGCATGGCAACCGTGCGGCGTCGTCGCAGACCGGTTCCGCCGACGTGCTCGAGGCGCTCGGCTTCGACCTCGAGCTCGAGCCGGAGCGCATTGCCCTCTCGATCGACGAGCTCGGTTTCGGGTTCATGTTCGCGCAGGCGCACCATCCGGCGATGAAGCACGCTGCCCCGGTCAGGAGGGAGCTCGGAACGCGTACCGTGTTCAACGTGCTCGGCCCGCTGACGAACCCCGCCCGTGCCCGCGCGCAGGTCGTCGGCGTCTACTCGGCGGCGCTCGTCCGGCCGATCGCAGAGGCGCTCCTCCAGCTCGGCGCGCACCGCGCGTTCGTCGTGCACGGCGCGGGCGGCATCGACGAGCTCTCGCCGGTCGGCCCGAGCCTCGTCTGCGAGGTCGCCGGCGGCAGCGTGAACGAGCGCACGATCGACCCCGAGGAGCTCGGCATCGAGCGCTGCACCGTCGAGGAGCTTGCGGGCGGCGCCCCCGCCGAGAACGCCGAGCTGATCCGCCGCGTCTTCGCGGGCGAGAAGAGCGGCCGGCGCGACGCGGTCCTGCTGAACGCCGCCGGCGCGATCGCCGCCGCCGGACACGCCGAAGACCTGCGCGAAGGGCTCGACCTCGCGCGCACCGCCGTCGACTCGGGCGCCGCGGCGGCGCGGCTCGACGAGCTCGTCGCGTTCACGAGGGCTGCCGCATGAGGTTCGCGGACGCACTCGCGCAACCTGGGCTTCGCGCAATCGCAGAGGTGAAGCGCCGCTCGCCGTCGGCGGGCGACCTGCGCCCCGACGCCGACCCGGCGAAGCTCGCGGCGCAGTTCTCCCGAGCAGGCGCCGCCGCGATCTCCGTCCTCGTCGACGAACGGTTCGCCGGCACGATCGACGACCTGCGCGCCGCACGCGCGGCGACCGACACTCCGCTCCTCGGCAAGGGCTTCTTCTCGACCGAGGACCACCTGCGCGAGCTGAAGGAGGCGGGCGCCGACGCCATCCTGCTCATCCTGCGCGACCTCGACGACGCGACGGCCGCGCACCTGCTTGCGTACGCGCAGGGGCTCGGCATGGACGCGCTCGTCGAAGCACACACCTCAGACGAGCTGCAACAGGCGATGGCTCTCGATGCGCACGTGATCGGCGTGAATGCGCGCGATCTCACGACGTTCCAGATCGACCGTCGGCATCAGCTCGAGCTCGTCTCGCGCGCAGCGGGAGACAACCGCATCGTGATCGCCGAGAGTGGCGTCCACACGCGTGCGCAGGGCGCAGCCGCCGAACTGGCAGGCGCCGACGCGATCCTCGTCGGCTCGGCGCTCATGCAGGCCGCCGATCCGCAGGCGAAGCTGCGCGAACTGCTCTCCCGCCCGCTCGTGAAGGTGTGCGGGCTGACGCGGCAGGACGACGTCGACGCGGCGATCGAGGCCGGCGCGGACCTGCTCGGCTTCATCCTCGTCGACAAGAGCCCGCGCCGCGCGGACGCCGTGCTCGACGTGCCCGACACCGTTCTCTCCGTCGCCGTCTTCGTCGCGGACACGATCGAGACGCGCGCCGACCTCATTCAGTTCTATCCCGACGACGGCGGCACGGTGCGCGGGCGCGAGGCGCTGCTCTTGCGCGAAGGACGCGTGGTCGCGCGGGTGCTCGACCAGCCCTGGCAGGATCGCGACCCGACGCACTGGAGCACCGCCGCCGCGGCCGGCGGACGGGTCGTGCTCGCGGGCGGCCTCGGGCCCGACAACGTGCGCGATGCGATCGCCGCGGTTCGTCCTTGGGGCGTCGACGCGGCGTCGTCGCTCGAGCGCGAGCCCGGAGTGAAGGATCATGACAAGGTGCGCGCCTATGTCGAGGCGGCACGGTCATGAGTGCAGAGATTTTCGGCGCGTACGGCGGGCGGTACGTCCCCGAGACGCTGATTCCCGCCCTCGACGAGCTCGAGCAGGCGTGGCGGGAGGCGCTCGCCGACGACGCCTTCCACGCGGAGCTGCATCACCTCGCGACGACGTACGCCGGCCGGCCGACGCCGCTCACGCTCGCGGAGCGGTTCGCGCCCGGCAAGCGCATCTACCTGAAGCGCGAAGACCTGCTGCACACGGGCGCCCACAAGGTGAACAACGCGCTGGGCCAGGCGGTGCTCGCGCGGCGGCTCGGCAAGAAGCGCATCGTCGCGGAGACCGGCGCCGGCCAGCACGGCGTCGCGACGGCAACCGTGTGCGCGCGCTTCGGGTACGAATGCGTCGTCTACATGGGCGAGGAGGACATGCGGCGGCAGAAGCCCAACGTCGAGCGTATGAAGCTCCTCGGTGCAGAGGTGCGGAGCGTGGACTTCGGCACGAAGACGCTGAAGGAGGCGACGAGCGAGGCGATCCGCGACTGGATCACGAACGTCGAGACGACGCACTACCTGATCGGCTCGTGCGTCGGCCCCGCGCCGTACCCGGAGCTCGTCGCCGAGCTGCAGTCGGTGATCGGGCGCGAGGCGCGCGAGCAGATGCTCGCGGTCGAGGGACGCTTGCCGGAAGCCGTCGTCGCGTGCGTCGGCGGCGGCTCGAACGCGATCGGCATCTTCCACGGCTTCGTCGACGACGAGGACGTGCGCCTGATCGGCGTCGAGGCCGCTGGCGCAGCGTCACTCGGAGCCGGGCGCCCCGGCGTGCTGCACGGCGCGCGCTCGTCGATCCTCGCGGACGAGGACGGGCAGATCGCCGACGCGCACTCGATCTCGGCCGGTCTCGACTACCCGGGCGTCGGCCCGGAGCACGCATACCTCCGCGACACCGGCCGCGCGGAGTACGTCGGGGCCACGGACGCCGAGGCGCTCGCCGCGTTCGGCGACCTCGCGCGCAC
>JBGPLW010000311.1:0-3288 GCA_041486645.1 Gaiellaceae bacterium
CTTCAGCGAGGATGCGGCGTCGCTTTATCTCAAGCCGGGGGACGTGATCGAAGCGGAGATCGAGCGGATCGGCGTCCTGCGCAACCCCGTCATCTCGTGGCAGGAAGCTCACGGCGAGCCCGCGCCCGCGAAGGTGCGCTGGTGAAGCGGAAGGCGTTCATCACCGGCATCACCGGCCAGGACGGCTCGTACCTCGCCGAGATCCTGCTCGAGAAGGGGTACGACGTGTACGGGATGGTGCGCCGGTCGAGCTCGTTCAACCGTGCTCGCATCGACCATCTACGCGGGCAGATCGAGCTCGTGTACGGCGACCTCGGCGACGGTTCAGCGCTCAATCAGCTGATGCGCACGATTCGTCCAGACGAGGTCTACAACCTCGGCGCCCAGAGCCATGTTCGCGTGAGCTTCGACGTTCCGGAGTACACCGCCGACGTCGTCGGCCTTGGCACGCTCCGCCTCCTCGACGCGATCCGCGAGGGAGATCTGCGCTGCCGCTTCTACCAGGCGTCGTCGAGCGAGATGTTCGGCATGGCGAAGGAGGCGCCGCAGCACGAGGAGACGCCCTTCCATCCGCGCAGCCCGTACGCGGTCGGGAAAGTCTTCGCTCACTGGATAACGCGCAACTACCGCGAGGCATACGGTATGTACGCAGTCAACGGGATTCTCTTCAACCACGAGTCGCCGCGCCGGGCGGAGACATTCGTCACGCGAAAGATCACGGTGGCCGTGGGAGCAATCCTTCGCGGCGAGACGAATGAGCTGCGGCTCGGAAATCTCGAAGCGAAGCGCGACTGGGGATACGCCCGGGACTACATGGACGGCGCGTGGCGCATGCTCCAGCAGGAGGAGCCCGACGACTACGTGCTCGCAACCGGCGAGACGCACTCGGTCGAGGAATTCCTCGACGAGGCATTCGGATACGCCGGCCTCGACTGGCGGGAGTACGTCAAGACCGACCCGCGGTACCTACGTCCCGCCGAGGTCGACTTGCTGATCGGCGACTACTCGAAGGCCAGGGCCAAGCTCGGCTGGGAGCCCACGGTGCGCTTCGCGGAGCTCGTGCGAATGATGGTCGACGCCGACCGGTGATCTGGTCGCGCGACGACGCGAAGTTGGAGCGCGTCCGTGCGCTGATGGCGGATGAAGGCCTCGACGCGCTCGTCGTCCGCGCGCCCGACAACGTCCTCTATCTCACGAACTTCTGGAGCATGAAGGGCTACGACGCGTGCGTCTTCCCACGTGACGGCGAGCCGATCCTGATCTGCCTCGAGGCGTCGGCGGAAGACGCAGACCGGAATGCGTGGACGTCGGACGTCCGCTTCGTGCGCGGCTACGACGAGAACGATCCGCGACCGGTTCCGGCGCGCACCCTCGAAGCCGTGCTCGCCGCCGCGCGCGGTCGAGTCGGTCTCGAGCTGTCGCTCGGGACGCAGGCCACCGACCGGATGGTCGGCGAGCCGACGACATTCACGAAGGCATGGTTCGACGCGTTTCCCGATGCCGACGACGCGACGCCGCTGCTCGCGCGCGCGCGCATGATCAAGACGGAGCAGGAGATCGCGCGAGTCCGGATCGCGAACGAGATCGCCGCGCAGGCCATGGATCACGTCCGCCGCAAGCTGGAGCCCGGGATGAAGGAGTCCGAGGCAGCGGCGATCTGGCAGGGTTACGTGCACGGACAGGGCACGGCCCGCGACGACGTGGAGCTTGCGCTCCCGTTCTCGCTCGTCTGGGCCGGCAAGGGCATCAAGACGTTCACGGCGACGAGCGACCTGCCCGTCGTCGAAGGCGAACCTGTCCTCTTCGAGATCTGGGTCTGCGCGGACGGGTACTGGGCGGACCACACGAAGAATCTCGTGCTCGGGGAGCTCAAGGCCGACTACGCCGAGCTCGAGGAGCAACTGATGGCTGTCTATACAGCCACCCTGGGGCTGTGCACACCCTCGTCATCCATGGCCGAACTGGACCGATTCGTGCGCGCGAGCCTCGACGACCTCGGCTTCAAGGGGCAACCGTCGCACCCGATCTGCCACGGCGTCGGCGCGCGTGCCCACGAACCGCCCTATCCGCACCAGGCCGGCGGCGGCGCGTTCGAGGCGAACATGGTGCTCGCGGTCGAGCCCGGCGTGTACTGGGCCGGAGGCGGCGGTCTGCGGGTCGAGGACAACTTCCTCGTCACCGCCGGCGGCCTCGAGAAGCTGTCCGCGTTCCCCGACGGCATCGTCCGCTGTTGAGCGGTCAGATCTGGACGGGGTCGCTGAACGACGCGTACCGCGTGGGCGGCAGCGTCGGGCTGTACGACACAACGCTCCGCGACGGCGAGCAGACCGTCGGCGTCGTCCTCGACCCCGACCGGAAGCTCGAGATCGCGAGACTGCTCGACGAGCTCGGAGTCGACCGGATCGAGGCCGGCTTCCCACGCGTCTCGCAGGACGACTGGGACGCCGTGAAGCTCATCTCCGCTGCGGGGCTGAGGGCGCAGGTCTGGGGCTTCTCGCGTGCCGTGCCCGCCGACCTCGAGGCGCTGGTCGAGCTCGGCGTCGGCGCGTCGGTGATCGAGTCGCCGATCTCCGACCTGAAGCTGAACGCGATCGGCGTCGACCGCGAGAAGATGCTCGACCGCATCACGAGCGCGATGCGCTTCGCAGCCGAGCACGGCATCCTCGCGGCGTTCTTCGGCGTCGACTCGACGCGTGCGGAGCCGGACTTCTACGAGCGCGTCTACAAGTCCGCTGTCGAGGCGGGTGCGAGCGAAGTCGTCGTCGTCGACACGCTCGGCATTGCCTCGCCGGAGGCAGTGGCCGATCTCGTCGGCAAGACCGTCGACTGGGTCGGGCCCGACGTGCCGGTGCACTTCCACGGCCACAACGACTTCGGGCTTGCAACCGCAGCCGCGGTCGCGGCCGTGCGCGCCGGGGCAACGTGGATCCACGGAACGATCAACGGCATGGGCGAGCGCGCCGGGAACGCGAACCTCGGCGAGGCCGCGCTGGCGTTGCGTGCGCTCTACGGCGTCGAGTCGAATCTCCGCCTCGACCGGATCCGCGACGTCTCGCACACCGTGCAGGCGCTCTCCGGCTACGCACTCGAACCGTGGAAACCGGTGACCGGCGAGACGCTCTTCCGCCGCGAGTCGGGTGCCGTCGCGTCGCAATTCCACGATCCGCCGTCGATCGAGCCGTACTCGTCGCAGCTCGTCGCCGCAGAGCGCGGGATCGTGCTCGGGAAGAAGAGCGGCCTCGACTCGATTCGCATCAAGGCGGAGGAGCTCGGTCTCGACGTGCCCGA
>JBGPLW010000312.1:0-3267 GCA_041486645.1 Gaiellaceae bacterium
ACGGACGCCGGCGCCGATCGGGATCGTCGTCGACGTCCTCCGCGCGACCTCGACGATGACGCAGGCGCTCGCGTCGGGCTACAGCCGCGTCCTCTGCTGCGCGGAGATCGACGAGGCGCGTGAGCTCGCGAAGAGCGAAGGCCCGGCGAAGCTTGCCGGCGAGCGGCGGCTCGAGTCGATTCCCGGCTTCGACTTCGGCAACTCGCCGCGCGAGGTCGCAGGCGAGCCGCAGGCCGAGACGCTCATCCTCTCGACGACGAACGGCACGCGGCTGCTCGTCGCCGCGGCCGAGCGGTTCGACCACGTGTACGTCGGCTCGCTGCTCAACCTCGACGCGGTCGCGGCGGCGGCGCGCTCGCATGGGGAGGACGTCGCGGTGCTGTGCGCGGGAGTGCTCGGCGAGCTGGCGCTCGACGACGCGTACTGCGCGGGGCGGATCGCAGAGGCGCTCGGCGGCGATCGCACCGACTCGGCGACGGCGGCCATCCGCCTCGCCGGCACGTTCGCCGACGCGCGCGCCGGCCTCGCCGCGAGCCGCAGCGCCTGGAACCTCCGCAACCACGGCCTCGAGGCCGACATCGACTGGTGCGCCCAGGAGAACGCGCTCGAGATCGCCCCGCGCTACGTCGGCGCGGTCGGTCCGGCGGCGGCGGTCGCGCTATAGGGAAGCGACTCCCCCGCGGCATTGGGGGAGCCGCCTCGAATCGGGCTTCGCGGCTTGGCGAGCTTCCCGGACTCCCGCTGCTGTGCGGCTGGAGGGCATCCGGCCGAAGGCCCGATGGGCCCCATCATGCACCTTCTGTTGTCTCCTGTCCACCCTCGAACGAGGGATGCCTCGGGCTAGATTCCTCGACATGAAGGCCGTTGTCCTCGTGGCCCTCGCCGCAGCGGTGCTCGCCGGGACGGCCGCCGGGGGCACGCCGAAGAAGCCGTGGCTCTGGCAGTGCGAGCAGATCCACCTCGAGCAGGCGAAGGACGCCTGTTACGTGCGCCTCCTCCTGCAGGACATCGACCGCGCGGGCGACCCGGCCACCGAGCTGCCGCGGATCGACGCGCGGGCGAAGGCGCAGCCCACCTCCCTCTACGGGCGCTGCCACATGCTCATGCACGTCGTCGGACGGCAGTGGGCGAAGGAGCACCACCTTACGCTCGACGGCCTCCAGCAGGTCGTGCCGCGCTCGAACGACCCAGGGTGCTCGGCCGGCTTCGGCATGGGACTCGTGATGGCGCTCGGCCCGCAGATCATCGCCACGGGCGGCAAGAGCGCGCTGAAGACGTGCGAGGAGCTGCCGACGCGGCTGCGTCAGTTCACGTGCGTGCACAGCCTCGGCCACGCGCTCATGCGCGGCTACCACGAGACGATCTTCCTCGCGGTGAACGCGTGCAGGCGGCTCGGCGCGCGCTATGCGCCCGACTGTGCGCAGGGCGCGTTCCACGACTACTGGATCTCGCTTCGCGGCGCGGACGAGACGACGTCGCCGCTCCATGCGATCACGTCGCCGCGGCGGTTGTGCGCGCAGTACCCGCAGTACGCGCTCGCGTGCTGGTACCGGTACTGGATCGAGCAGGCGCCGGGGCCGGTGATCCTGAACGTGCGCGACCTGCTCGGCCTCTGCCGTGGGCTTGCCGGCCTGCAGCGTGCCGGCTGCATCGCGGGAGCGGGCAAGGACTTCTACGACACGCCGGTCGCACAGGCGCAGCTCTGCGCGAGTCTCCATGCCGCGGCGGATGCGCTCGCCTGCCTGCGCGGCGTTGCGAACCAGGCGTTCGCAGGCGAGCCGCGACGGGAGGTCGCGCTTTTCCGCGAGTGCGCGCGCATGCCTGCGGGCGCACTCGCAGGCTGTGCGGCCTGGTTCGGGAAGACGTTCAACGTGCTCGAGAACGGACACTTCCTCGCGCGCGGTTGCCCCGCCGTCGCGGTGGCGTTCCGCGCGGCGTGCGCGGCCGGCGCCCGGCGGTGGGGCGAGCCGCTCGTGACGTTCTCCTAGCCCGGCGAGACAGCTTGACAGGAGAACGTGTGTTCGTGTAGAACATACGTTCTCATGATCGCCTGCCTGTCCATCCCCGGGTTCGAGCTGAAGGCGGCGCTGCGGGCCCGCCCGTCCCTCGCGGTGCGCCCGGCGGCGCTCGCGCCGGAGGCCGGCAGGGAGCCGCTCCTCGGCCCGGTGACGGCAGCGGCCGAGGCGGCGGGCGTCCTGCCGCGGATGCGGCTCGGCGAGGCGCTCGCGACCTGCCCGCAGCTCGTGCTCGTCGACCCCGATCCGGCCGCGGCCGAGCTCGCCTGGGAGGAGATCGTCCGCTCGCTCGAGGATGCGGGCTTCTCCGTCGACGCGGCGGGGCTCGGCGTCGCCTACTTCGAGACGCGCGGCGTCGAGCGGTTGTACGGCGGCCTCGAGCCGGCGCTGAAGCGCGCGCTCGCGGCGGCCGGCACGCACTGGGACGCACGCATCGGCGCGGCGGGCCGGCGCTTCGCTGCGCTCGCCGCCGCCTCGGTCGCGAAGCCGGGACAGCTGCTCGTCGTCCGTGACGACGAGGTGGGGCAGTTCCTCGCACCGCTCCCGCTCACGTTGCTGCCGCTCGAGCGGCAGCGCTACGCCGAGCTGGAAGCACTTGGAGTACGGAAGCTTGGACAGCTTGCCGGGCTCCCGGGTGGCGCCGTTGCCGAACGTTTGGGGCCGGACGGCCGGCGCGCCTGGAGCCTGGCGAGAGGCGGCACGGCCGCGCGCGTGCGCGGACGCCGGCCGCCCGCGGAGCTCGCGGAGTCGCTCGAGTTCCCCGAAGCGATCGGGAACGAGCTGACGCTGCGGCGCGCGCTCGGTGCGATCGTCGAGACGGCGCTCGCACGGCCCGAACGCCGCGACCGCTTCGTCCGCAAGGTCGCGCTCGGCGCACGGCTCGTCGGCGGCGGCTCCTGGCGCCGCACGTTGACGCTGCGTGAGCCGAGCGCCGATGCCGACCGCATCCGCGTCGCGCTCGCGCCGCGGCTCGCCGAACTGCCGGCCCCGGTGCTCGAGCTCCGCCTCGAGCTCGTCGAACTGACCGAGCCCGCCGGACGCCAGCTCGAGCTGCTCGCCGCGGGCGCCGAAGACCGCAGCCGGCTCAGCGAAGGGCTGCGCCAGGTGCGCGCGAGCACGGGCTCGGGCTCGGTCTGCACCGTCGTGGAGGTCGCACCGTGGTCACGGATTCCCGAGACGCGCGCGCTGTTCGTACCGCGGGACGACTGAACGAGCCGCGCCCGGCGCGCGTCGAGTCGAACTTCGACGGCAC
>JBGPLW010000313.1:0-3265 GCA_041486645.1 Gaiellaceae bacterium
AAGTCGTCGATGGATGTTCACCATCGCGACCTTGATGATGTCGGCCGCGGTTCCCTGCATGACGGAGTTGACCGCGAGCCGCTCGCCGAGCGAGCGCGTCTGCCGGTTCGAGGCGCGGATCTCCGGCACCGGCCGGCGACGGCCGAAGAGCGTCGTCACGTAGCCGTCTTCCTTCGCCTGCTCGATCGTGCGCTCGATGAAGTCCTGCACCATCGGGAAGCGCGCGAGATACGTGTCGATGTACGCCTGCGCCTCCTCGCGCGGGATCTCGAGGTTCTCCGACAGCCCGAAGGCGGAGATGCCATAGATGATCCCGAAGTTCACCATCTTCGCGATGTTGCGCTCGTCTTTCGTCAGCGTCGCCTGATCCTTACCGAGCACCTCGGCCGCGGTCGCAGCGTGGATGTCGTCGCCGCGCGCGAACGCCTCGCGCAGGCGCGGCTCCCCGGAGACGTGCGCGAGGATGCGCAACTCGACCTGCGAGTAGTCGGCCGACACGAGCCGGTGCCCCGGCTCGGCGACGAAGGCGCTGCGGATCTCGCGCCCGAGCTCGGTGCGGATCGGAATCGCCTGCAGGTTCGGATTCGACGTCGACAGGCGGCCGGTCGCGGCGACGGCCTGGTTGAAGTGCGTGTGTAAGCGGCCGTCGTCGCCGAGCAGCGCCGGCAGCGGGCCGAGGTACGTGTTGAGGAGCTTTGTCAGCTCGCGCCACTCCTCGATCACCTCGACGATCGCGTGGTCGTGCCGGATCGTGCGCAAGACGCGCGAGTCCGTGGAGTAGCCGGTCTTGCCCTTGCGGCCCGGCGTCAGCTCGAGCTTCTCGAAGAGGATGCGCGCGAGCTGCTGCGTCGAGCCGAGCATGAATTCCTCGCCCGCGAGTTCGAAGGCCTGCGACTCGAGCTCCTCGACGCGGTCGGCGAGGCGCGCGGTGATCTCCCCCATGCGGTACGTGTCGATCTTGATGCCCGTGTCCTCCATCGACGCGAGCACCGCGGTCAGCGGCAGCTCGATGCGGTCGTAGAGGTCTTCGCTGCCACGCTCGCGCAGCCGCGCGCGCAGCGGCCCGGCGAGCCGGCGCGGCACCTCGGCGGCGCGGATCAGCGCCGCTGTCTCCTCCTCGACCTCGGGGTCGGGAAGCGCTTCGACGCCGTACTCGGCTGCGAGGTCGTCGAGCTCGTACGCGGGCCGTCCCGGCTCGATGAGGTAGGCGGCGATCATCGTGTCCTCGGCGGGGAGCTGCGTGAGCCGCGGCAGGGCCTTGTAGTCGTGCGCGACGATCTCGGCGTCGCGCAGACGCGGCACGAGCCCGTCGTCCCACGCGCCGACGACGACGCCGTCGTCCCGCGCGAGTGCGAAGCGACCGTCGACGATCGCGAGCCCGACGCGGCCGCTGACCTTCTGCGGCAGCTTTCCCTCTCTCCAGGGGACGGCGGTGCCCGCGACGATGCGCTCGAGCGCCGGCACGGCCTCGTCGAGCTCGTCGATGCGGTTCAGGAGGTTGCGGAACTCGAAGCGCCGGAACATCTCGCGCAGCTGCGAGCGGTCGGGAGGCGCGAGCACGAGCTCGGAGGGGTCGCAGTCGATGTCGAGGTCGCGGCGCATCGTCGCGAGCTCTTTCGACAGGCGCGCCTGGTCGGCGAACTCGATCACGTTCTTCTTGCGCGCTGGAGAGAGCTCGTCCGCGTGCGCGATCACCTCGTCGACCGAGCCGTACTGCGCGATCAGCTGGCCGGCGGTCTTGTCGCCGATGCCCGGGATGCCGGGGATGTTGTCGGAGGTATCGCCTTTCAGTCCGATGAAGTCGGGGATCTGCTCGGGCTTGATGCCGTACCGCGCTTCGACGCGGTCGGGCGTGTAGACCTGCACGTCGCTCACGCCGCGCGGCGTCATCATCAGCGCGACGTTGCCGGTGACGAGCTGGAACGCGTCGCGGTCGGTCGAGACGACGGTCGTCTTGAGGCCCGCCTCGTCAGCGCGGGTCGCGAGCGTCGCGATCACGTCGTCCGCTTCCCAGCCCTCGAATTCGAGGTTGCGGTAGCCGAACGCCTCGACGATCGGGCGGAAGTACGGGAACTGCTCGGCGAGCAGGTCGGCCATCGGGCGACGGCCTTCCTTGTAGACGACGTCCGCCTCCTCGGCGATCGCGTGCCGGTGCACCGGGCGCGTGTCCCACGCGACCGCAACGCCTTTCGGCTTGTAGTCCGACAGGAGCTTGAAGAGCATGTTCGTGAAGCCGAGCAGCGCGTTCGTCGGGAAGCCCTCGGTCGTCGCGAGCTCCTCCGGCAGCGCGAAGTACGCGCGGTACGCAAGGTTGTTGCCGTCGACGAGGAAGAGCTCCGAGTTGCGCGCCGGGGCGTCGTCGAGGTCGAGCTCGAGCCCGGTGAGCGTCTTCGGGGACATCGCTTCGAGTCTACGGTCGGGCGGTGCGCAGCGTCAGCGCGAGGAGCGCGACGACCGGCAGTGCGAGGCTGAGCGACGTCGGCACGAGGAGCGCGCACATCATCGCCGCCCAGCCGCCGACCCGCAGGCGGTGAGCCGGAGCCCCGTGCCACACCAGCACGCCGGCGGCGTAGTTCGCGCCGCCCAGCGCGAGCACGAGGAGGATCGCCCTGCCGAGAGCGGTCGCACTGCCGTTTCGAAGGAGCAGCGTGAGGGCGACCGCAGCCGCAGCCGCGCCGAGGGCCGCAGCGACGGCGCGGACGATGGCCGAGGGGTTGCCGGCCTCATCGACGAGCACGGCCGAATGCATCTCCTCCAGATCGTAGGCGCAGGAACGCAGCCGGGGCGAGACGCGACTATCGTCCGGCGCCGATGGCCGGACGTGTCTCGGACCTGTAGTGATCCGCGTTCCCCTTCTCTCCGGCACGCGGCTCGTCGTTGCCGCGGCTCCCGACGACGCGATCGTGCTGCGGCCGCCGGCGCCCGGCGAAGGCGTCGCCGACGTCGGTGCGGCGGTTCGCGACGCGTTGCGCTTCCCGCTCGAGGGCGAGGGGATCGAGGCGCTTGCGCGGCGCGGCGCCCGCGCGACGATTGTCGTGGAGCCGCCGGCGCTGCCGATTCCGGGCGCGACGATAGATCCCCGGCAGCAGGCGGTATCCGCGGTCGTCGCTGAGCTCGAGCGGCTGTGTATGCCGACGGGCTATCAGTCGTTACTCGTCGCGCCCGGGCTCGCGCGGCTCTCCTCGCTGCGCGAGCTCGAGTCGCTCGTCACACCCGAGCTCGCGCGCCGCTTCCACGGCAACGTGCGCGTGCACGACGTGGAGGA
>JBGPLW010000314.1:0-3256 GCA_041486645.1 Gaiellaceae bacterium
GACGACGGGCTTGCCGAGCGACTCCGCCTCGTCGAAGCCGACGATGCGCGAGCCGCGGCCGACGAACGAGTGCCGGCCGAGTCGCCCGCGCTCGACCGACTCGAGGAGGAACGCACCGGACGCGCCGGCCCGCACTCGTAGGTAGGCCCCGAGCGGGGTCAGCAGATCGGTTGCGATTTCCGGGTTCATGGACAGCAAAAAGGCTCCTCTCGGAGCCGGGTCGGAGCGGGACGGGGTGGCGCGCCTAGCTCAGCGCAAGCTCCCGCACCGCTCGGAGCGCCAGCCCCACCAGGTGCGGGAAACGGAAGTCATCTCGTCCAGGGTAAGCGTGAGCGCGCCGGTCGTCAACCGCGCGCGCGATATGGTCGCGCGCATGCCGATCCCGGAAACACTCGAGCGCCTGCTCATCGCCACCGGGCCGTCGGGCCAGGAGACCCCGGCCGCCGAAATCTGGCGCGAAGCCGCGCGCGCGTTCGGCGAGGTGTCGGGCGACGTGCTCGGCTCGTCGTGGGTGCGCGTTCCCGGCACCGCCGGCGGGCCGCTGCTTGCGATCGTCGGTCACATCGACGAGATCGCGCTCCTCGTCACGCACGCCGGCGACGACGGGCTCCTCGCCGTGCGTCCGCTCGGCGGGTTCGATCCGCACGTGCTCCTCGGCCAGCGGCTCGAGATCTTGACGAAGGACGGCCCGCTGGCGGCGGTGGCAGGCGCCAGGAGACAGAAGCGCAAGCGCGGCGACGACCGCAAGCCGCTGGAGTTCGACGATCTCTATCTCGACATCGGCGCCCGCGACAAGGAGGAGGCGCGGTCGCTCGTCCGCGCCGGCGACGCCGCCCTTGTCGCGGGAGCGCCGCTCGAGCTGCGGAACGGGCGGATCGCGTCGCGCGCGCTCGACAATCGCCTCGGCTGCTACGTCGCGCTCGAGGTCGCGCGCCGCATCGCCGAGCAGGGCGGCGCGCCGGGCGATGTCGCCGGGGTCGCGGTGGTGCAGGAGGAGGTCGGTGACTTCGCCGGCGCACGGACGACCGCCTACGGGCTGCAACCTGCTGTCGCGATCGCCGTCGACGTCACGCACGCGACCGATATCCGCGGCGGCGACCCGGAGGATGAAGGCGACAACCGGCTCGGCGGCGGCGTTGCGATCATGCGCGGTCCGACCGTGCACCCGCAGATCTTCGAGCTGCTCTACGAGACCGCCGAGGCGGAGGGCATTCCGTTCTCGGTCGAGGTCTCGCGGGGCAGCACGAACACCGACGCCGACGCGGTGTACCTGAGCCGGGTCGGGGTCGCGACCGGTCTCGTCTCGATTCCGTTGCGCTACATGCACACGCCGGTCGAGGTCGTCGATCTCGCCGACGTCGAGGCGGTGGTGCGCCTGCTCGTCGCGTTTGCGACGCGGCTCGAGCCGGGGACGGCCTTCACCCGCTGACTAGAGTGGCTCCCGTGACTCGTACGGTCATCGTCTCCGCTGTTCGCACGCCGTTCGGGCGCCTCGGCGGCGGCCTGAAGGACCACGCCGCGACCGAGCTCGGCGCTCTCGCGATCCGCGCCGCGCTCGAGCGCAGCGGCCTCGAAGGCACCGAGGTCGACTACGTGATCATGGGCCAGGTGCTGCAGGCGGGCGCCGGCCAGGCGCCGGCGCGGCAGGCGGCGGTCGGCGCAGGCCTGCCGATCGAGGTCCCCGCGGACACCGTCAACAAGGTGTGCGCGTCGTCGATCCGGGCGGTCGAGATCGCCGACTCGATGATCCGCGCCGGTGACGTCGAGGTCGTCGTCACCGGCGGAATGGAGTCGATGTCGAATGCGCCGTACGCGCTGCCGAAAGCGCGCTTCGGCTACAAGATGGGCGACGCGACGCTCGTCGACCTGATGATCTGGGACGGCTTGCGGTCGACGTTCGACGGGCAGCACATGGTGCAGCAGGCTTCGCGCGTCACGCGCGAGCTCGGTATCTCGCGGGAGGCGCAGGACGTCTGGGCACTGCGCTCCCACGAGCGGGCGGCGAAGGCGCAGGACGGCGGCGTCTTCGACGACGAGATCGTCGCGGTCGGAGACGTCGCTGCCGACGAGGGCATCCGTCGCGACACGTCGCTCGAGAGGCTCGCGTCGCTGAAGCCCGTGATGGACCCGGAGGGCACGATCACCGCCGGCAACGCGCCGGGCGTCAACGACGGCGCCTCGTGCGTGATCGTTTGCTCGGAGGAGTTCGCGAGGCGGCGCGGCCTCGAGCCTCTCGCCACTGTCGTCGCGCAGGGGTGCGTCGCCGACGAGTTTGCGTGGCTCGCGCGCACTCCGGCGAATGCCGGCGCGCAGGCACTGCAGAAAGCCGGTAAGACGATCGGCGACGTAAAGCGGGTCGAGGTCAACGAGGCGTTCTCGTCGGTCGCGTTGAATTCGATTGCGATGCTCGGCGCCGACCCCGAGACGGCGAACGTGAACGGCGGTGCTGTCGCGCTCGGGCATCCGATCGGCGCGAGTGGCGGGCGGATCCTCGGCACGATGGTGCACGAGCTGCGCCGTAACGGCGGCGGCCTCGGGCTTGCGGCGATCTGCTCGGGCGGCGGTCAGGGCGACGCGCTTCT
Organism: Gaiellaceae bacterium; assembly: GCA_041486645.1. GTDB lineage: Bacteria > Actinomycetota > Thermoleophilia > Gaiellales > Gaiellaceae > Palsa-739. The sequence continues at coordinate 2,583 of JBGPLW010000314.1, forward strand.
GATCGAGGTCTAGCGGGACCTTTCAGTGCTCGTGCGCCGTATTCGGCGCATGAAGACACTGCTCGCACTTCTCATCGTGCTCGCCGCCGCGCCCGCCGCCTGGGCGTCCGGCGGGCCGCAATACACGGCACAGGGCGGGCTTGGCGTCGAGTCCTCGAACGGCACCCGCTACGTCGCGTTGAGCGCGCCGGGCAACCACACGATCCTCGCCTTGGCGAGCAAGGACGGCTCCGTCTGGAACGGGCCGAGCTTCGGCGGCATGTGGGGGATCCCGATGATCACGTACCGGGACGCGGCCGGGTTGTCGCGCGACGGGCGCACGCTCGTCCTCCAGAGCATCGTCCTGGGCGCGCCCACGACACGCTTCATCGTTCTCGACACGCGTCGTTTCCATGTGGAGAAGCGCTTGACGCTTCACGGCTCGTTCTCGTTCGACGCCCTCTCGCCCGACGCGTCACGGCTGTTTCTCATCGAGCACGTCGATGCCGCGGACATCTCACGGTACGTCGTACGCGCGTACGACCTGCGCGAGGACAGGCTCCTGACGGGTCGGATCGCCGACCGCACCCAGAAGGGCTGGGTCATGCAGGGTGAGGCAACGACACGCACGACGAGCCTCGACGGCCGCTGGGTGTACACGCTCTACATGAACCCCGGCGGCACGCCTTTCATCC
>JBGPLW010000315.1:0-3252 GCA_041486645.1 Gaiellaceae bacterium
CGCCCACGAGGATTGCGGGCCGCTCGTCGTCGAACATCGGCGCGAGCTCTTCGTCGGGCGTCGTCGCGAAGATCAAGTCGTTGTAGGAGCGCGGCGAGCCGTGATAGACGAGCGCGTCGGTGCCGTCCAGCGGGAGCTCGAGCTGCCGCTCGAACGTTGCGATATATGCACGGTCGTCATCCGACAGCTGCTCGCCCCACCAGGCGTGGATCTCGTTCACGACCGCTGCCGTCTCGTTCGTTGCGGGCGGGAGCGGCTCGCCGACGAAGGCCGCGTCCCAGTTCCCGAGAACGACCGGGCAGCCGAGCTCTCGCACGCGCGCGAGCGATTCGGAGGGCTGTGGGCCGACCGCGACGTCGCCGAGGCAGACGATCGTGTCCACGTCGTCGCGCTCGAGCTCTGCGAGCACAGCGTCGAGCGCGGCGCGGTTGCCGTGGATGTCCGAGATGAGACCGACGCGCACGCAGGCGGGGTCAGCTGACGCCGGAGCGGATGATCTTCGGAATCGCCTGGTAGGCCGTCGCGCGCCTGCCGCGTCCCACGACCACCGTGCCGGTCCACGACTCGACCGCCGGGTAGTCCATCGAGTGCCCTCCCGAGACGATCTCACCGGGGCGGTAGACGAGCGCGTACGTGATCTCCTTCCAGCTCGCGAAGCCATCGCCGCCGAGCAGCATCCGGTGCGTCGGGCGCCACGTGCCGGTGTTGAAGTACGCGCGGTAGCGCTCGGTCGGCGGGTCACCGATCACCTGGATCGGTACCTGGCGGGCGGCGTGCGTGTGGCCGTACATGACGTAGTAGATGTCGCTGCCGTCGGGATGGGCGTCGAGCCTGCGGAAGTCTTCGGCCGCGGCGGCGGCGTAATGGTCGGAATTGCTTTGCACCGACGCGAAGCGATCCGCCGCAGACAGGATCCGGTTGTAGTTCAGCGGCTTGAAGCTTCGGAGCAGGCGCAGGAACGCCTGGAACTGATCGGCTTCGTCCCAGCCGAACTTGTCGTGCTTCTTGTACCACTCCTTCGTGAACGGGAGGTCGTGCATGCTCTGCGCGGCCTCGTTCATCGCGCGGTTCACGCAGTCGCGGGTGTTCTCGTCCACCTGGCTCACCTGCCACATGACCCAGCGCACCATGCCGGTCAGCGGGCGGACGTCGACGACGTCGCGCAGCCGTTCGGCAATTCGCGCACGGTTCGGATGATCCTCCGGCAGGTAGTGCGCCGACAGCGGCGCGATCTTCGCGGCGTACTCGCACGCCATCGGATCCCCGATCGGCATGCGCGTGTAGTCCTCCTCGGGGATCAACAGCTCGCCCGACCGGTACGTCTCGCTGCCCTCGAAGTTGAGCCGGTCGAACTCGTGTCCGTGACGGGCGAAGAGCCCGTGCTCCGGATCGATGAAGTAGCGCGGGAACAGGCCGTCCCCGGCCGGCATGCCGAGCGTCTCGCGGACACGCCGCCGCAGCTGCGCGTGCTCGTTGATGATCGAGTCGTGATTGCCGGGAACGTAGACGCGGGTCGGCTCGACCGGAAAGCCGAACGTCCCTTGCAACGAGCCCGAGAGCATCGCGAACGTCTCCGCGTTGTTCGATACGACACCCTCGAAGATCTCGAAGAGCGCCTCGAGCGACAGATTCCCGCCCCACGGCCGCGACTCGAGCGGATAGTCGAACCACCGCTCGGTGCGGACGAGGTCGTAGACGTCGCCGAGGAAGAGCAGCGTGATCTCTTCCGCCTGCGCCTCGCGAGCGTGCGCCGCGAGGTCGTGCATCGTGCTGCGGAACACGCCCGGCTCGACGTGATGCGCGCCGGCTGAGCCGTCCATCAAATGAAAGTCACTGACGACGATCAGCACCCGGTCATACCTCCGTGAGGACGTCCTTGCCGGCGGCAACGCGCTCGAGATGCTCGCGCACGAGCGGGTAGACATCGCGGGCAGCGTCCTTGCCGATCACAAGGTCGAGGTGGCCGTAGTCGGGAACGACGTGCAGGGACACGAGCTCGGGGTCGACGGCCTCACGGAGTGCCGCGGTGCTCAGGCGGGCGCCTTCAACGAGGAAGGCGTCGCTCTCTTCGCCGTGCACGAAGGTCACCGGGAACGCGAGCCGGTCGAGATGCGGGACGTAGGCGTCCGAGCCGTCGGCGGAGACGATGCGCCCGCGCTTCGCAATCGCCGACAGGTGCGAGATGGCGGTCCGGCTCGGCAGCGACAGCAGCTCGTGCAGGCTCTCGTGGGTCGCACGGTTGACCTGATCGTGCTCGAAGAGGAGTCCGTAGACGTACGTCGCGCGGCGGCACACGGCGCTGGCGCAGCGCTCCTCCTTCTGCAGCGGCTGGAACTTCAGCAGCCGGTCCGCGAGGCGCCCGCCGAGCCGCTCTCCGCGCTGGAGCGTGACGTCGTCGTCGAGACCGCGCCCAAACTGCCGTCCTTTCGGGACGCGTACGTGCGTGCCGAGGCCGAGCGCAACCGCCGAGGCGATCGCCTCCTGGCCGCGCAGCGCCGCACCGAGAAGTGTGAGCCCGCCGACGCCCTCACCGACCACGGACACGCGCTCGGCACCCGTCTGCTCGCGCACATGGCCGAGCGCCACGGCCCAGTCGTGGGTCGCAACGTCGTCGAGATTCCAGTCTCCGAGGACGCCGGGAAGCTCGAATGAGCCGCGCCAGTCGAGCGTCCAGACGTCGTAGCCGTACGACGCGAGGTACTCGACGAGGTTCGTTTCGATCGTGTCGACCGTGAAGATGCCGCTCGAGCTGCCGAGTCCGTGGGCGAGTACGACCGGCTCGCCGTCGCCGGCGTAGCGTGTCAACCGGATCTGCGCGGCGTCGTCTGTCGCAACGTGCTCGACCGTTGGCTCCACGACTCGCAGCTCGCGTTTCTTGCGCGGCGCTGCGTCAGGCGCGAACGCGGACGAGCGCGAGAAGATGCCGCCGTAGACGTCCGCCATCGAGCCGGCGAAGTAGCGCCCGAACCGTGCCTGTCCGAGCAGACGCTCGCGCAGCCCGTGCGCCCCGGTGACCTCCATCGTGCGGAGCTGCTGGACGAAGTCCTTCGTGGCGATGCGGAGGATGCCCTTGCCGACGACGGCCTCCTCCTCGGTGACGGTGATGAAGAGCGTGGTCGTGTCGGTCCACGGGTCGAAGAGGCCCTTGTCGTCGTGCACGAGTTTGAAGCCGTCGAACGCGAAGACGCGGCCCTCGACGCTCGTGAGCTTCATCCGGTAGCGCATCTTCCGCGCCGCGGGCGCGTCGGGATC
>JBGPLW010000316.1:0-3234 GCA_041486645.1 Gaiellaceae bacterium
ACCGTCGGCGCCTCGGTGAGCCGCATGCTCGCCGAGAGCGGCGACGAGATCGAGCGCGCGACCGGGCACCGGTTGCGCGTCGTGCGCGCGCTCGTGCAGGACACGGGGAAGGAGCGATCCTTCCCCGCGGCCGACGGCGTGCTGACGACGGACTTCGCGGCGATCCGCGACGACCCTGCGATCGACGTGGTGGCGGAGGTGATGGGCGGACTGGAGCCGGCTGGCGGCTACGTCCGCGCGCTGCTCGAGGCCGGGAAACCGGTCGTCTCCGCCAACAAGCAGCTGATCGCGCGCGAGGGCGCGGAGCTCTTCGCCGCCGCGTCGGCGGCGGGCGTGCAGCTCCGGTTCGAGGCGTCGGTCTGTGCAGCGATCCCGGTCGTCAAGGTGCTCCGCGAGTCGCTCATCGCCACGAACGTCCACCGCGTCCTCGGCATCGTCAACGGGACGACGAACTTCATCCTCTCGCGCATGGAGCGCGGCGGCTCGTATGCCGACGCGCTCGCGGAAGCGCAGTCGCTCGGCTACGCCGAGGCCGATCCGTCCGACGACGTCAACGGCGCCGACGCCGCCGCGAAGATGGCGATCCTCGCGACGGTCGCCTTCGGCTCGCGGGTGTCGCTTGCCGACGTCGAGACGCGCGGCATTACCGAGATCGAGCCCGCGCACGTCGCAGCCGCTGCGGCGCTCGGGATGGTGGTGCGGCTCGTCGGCATCGCCACGCTCGCCGACGGCGCCGTCGACGTACGGGTGCAGCCGGCCTTCGTCGAGCGCTCGCATCCCCTCGCCGCGGTCGACGGCGCGTTCAACGCCGTCATGCTGCAGGGCGACGCGATTCGCGAGATCACGCTCGAGGGCCCGGGGGCAGGGGGGACGGAAACGGCCTCCGCCGTCGTTGCAGACCTCGTGAGCGTCGTCGGCACAGCGGGCACTGGTTTTCTCCAGAACGACGCGTGCTGGCGCGAGCTCGACCGGCTCGACCCGGACGCGTGGCGCTCCGGGTTCTACGTCCATCTCGACGTCGCCGACGAGCCGGGCGTGCTCGCGCACGCCGCGTCACGGCTCGCGGCGCACGAGGTGTCGGTCGCGCAGCTCGTGCAGCGGCTCGAGGAGGGGAAAGCGGCGCTCGACCTCGTCCTGCACGAGGCGCCGTTCGGCAAGGTCGCGGCGGCCCTTGCAGAGATCGCAGCCCTTCCGGAAGTGCTCGGCCGCCCGTTCGTCGCCCCCGTCATCTCGGAGCGCCCGCTGTGAGCACGAAAGATCCGTACGCGCGCCCCACCGATCCCGCGAAGCGGCACAGCGCGGCGCTGACCGACGGCGTCGACCGCGCGCCCGCGCGCGCGATGCTCAAGGGCATCGGCCTCGACGACGACGCGCTCGCGCGCCCGCTCGTCGGCATCGCGACGACGTGGATCGAGACGATGCCGTGCAACTGGAACCAGCGTGAGCTCGCACGCCACGTGCGCCGCGGGATCATCGACGCGGGCGGCACGCCCGTCGAGTTCAACACGATCGCAGTCTCCGACGGCGTGTCGATGGGAACCGAAGGCATGCGCGCGTCGCTCGTCTCGCGCGAGACGATCGCCGACTCGATCGAGCTCGTCGTGCGCGGGCACCTGCTCGACGGTCTCGTCTGCATCGTCGGCTGCGACAAGACGATTCCCGCGGCGGTGATGGCGCTCGCACGCCTCGACGTGCCCGGCCTCGTCCTCTACAACGGCTCGATCGCGCCAGGCCGTTTCCGCGGCCGCGACGTCACGATCCAGGACGTCTTCGAGGCCGTCGGCGCCGCCGCCGCCGGCACGATGTCGAACGCCGACGTGCACGAGCTCGAGGGCGTCGCCTGCCCGGGCGCCGGTGCGTGCGGTGGCCAGTTCACCGCCAACACGATGGCGACTGTGCTCGACTTCCTCGGCATCAGCCCGGCGGGTCTGAACGACGTGCCCGCGACCGATCCCGCGAAGCCGGAAGCGGCCTACGAGGCCGGGAAGGTCGCGATGCGGCTCGTCCGGGACGACGTCCGCCCGTCGCACGTGATGACGCGCGACGCGCTCGAGAACGCGGTCGCTGCGGTCGCGGCGACCGGCGGCTCGACGAACGGCGTCCTGCACCTGCTCGCGATCGCGGACGAGCTCGGCATCGACCTGACGATCGACGAGTTCGACCGCATCGCCTCGCGGACGCCGGTCGTCGCCGATATCAAGCCGGGCGGACGGTTCGTCGCGGCCGACCTGCACGCGGCCGGCGGCGTCGCGCTCGTCGCCCGCGAGCTCCTGAAGGCTGGGCTCGTGCACGGCGACGCGCCGAATGTCGACGGCCGCTCGCTCGCGGAGGTGGCCGGCGCGGTCGTCGAGACGCCCGGCCAGGAGGTCGTCGTGCCGATCGAGACGCCCCTGAAGGCGACCGGCGGGCTCGCCGTGCTGCGCGGCAACCTCGCGCCGGACGGCTGCGTCGTGAAGCTCGCGGGCCACGAACGGCTCTTCCATCGCGGGCCCGCACGCGTCTTCGAATCCGAAGAGGAGTGCTTCGCGGCGGTGAAGGCGCGGAAGATCGCGGCGGGCGACGTCGTCGTCATCCGCTACGAGGGCCCGGCCGGCGGGCCGGGCATGCGCGAGATGCTGCACGTCACGGCTGCGCTCGTCGGCGAGGGGCTCGGCGACGAGGTCGCGCTCATCACCGACGGCCGCTTCTCGGGCGCGACGCACGGCCTGATGGCCGGGCACATCGCACCGGAGGCCGCGCGCGGCGGCCCGATCGCCGCCGTCCGCGACGGCGACCTGATCGAGCTCGACGTCGACGCGCGCGAGCTGCGCCTGCTGCTGTCCGGCGACGAGATCGCCGAGCGGCTCGCCGCCGTCGTGGCGCCGCCGCCGCGGTACACGCAGGGCGTTCTTGCGCGGTACGCGCAGGGCGTCTCGTCGGCCTCGGAAGGAGCGGTCCTCCGATGACCGCGCGCGAGGGGGGGCTTTCTTTTGTATAGTGCGAGTCTGGAGCGGGGCAGCGTCCTCCTCCACATCAAGAGAGGCAGAGGGAACCGGCCCGATGAAGCCTCGGCAACCTGCCAAAGCGGTGTGGTGCCAAACCCGGCCGAGTCGAGATTTTCGGCTCGGAGGATGTCGAGTGAAGGACGAAAGGAGAAGGTCTAGTGCCCGCCACCGCACTCAAGTGCCGCATCTGCGACACCGAGTACCCCCTCGACCCGATCGGCGTGTGCGCACGCTGCTTCGGGCCGCTCGA
>JBGPLW010000317.1:0-3221 GCA_041486645.1 Gaiellaceae bacterium
CGCCCCAGAGCGCGCCGCCCGCCACGCCGAGATAGAGCAGGAAGCCGACGATCCCCGTCTCGCTCAGGAACTGGAGCGGCGTGTTGTGCGGCTCGTCGACGACGACGGGCGTGCGGCGAAGCATCTGGTTCGTGAGCTCGAACGTCCCTGCGCCGGTGCCGCCGCCCGGATGGCGCGTGAACGCGTGCCACGCCTCCTCCCACCACGTCCAGCGGTTGCTCTTCGCCGATCCAAGCCGGCCGGTCGTGTTCGTCACCTGCGTGTTGGACGGGTTCGTGAACTCGCTCCAGATGCGGCCCGCGAAGACGATGCTGACCGCGAGCCCCGCAACGGCGAGGACGAGCGCTGCGAGGCCGGCGACGCGCTCGATGCGCCCGCGCCGCGCCGGCGACACCTCGCGCCGGCGCAACCTCGCGGCCGCACCCGCGACGAGCGCCGCGCCCGCGAGCACGACGAGCGCGAAGATCCAGCCGTCGTGGGCGCGCACCGAGCGCGGCCGGCCGTCACTCGTGATTCCCGGCAGCGCGAGCGCGATGCCGAACACCGCAGCGCCCGCACCGCCACCGAGCGCGAGCGCAGTCAGGCTCTCGACCCGGTTGCGGTCGAGGACGATCCACGCCGCAGCGGCGAGGCACGCGAGCGCGACGCCGAAGCGCGAGTACGTGAGGAGCAGCGTCAGTACGAGCCCGTACAGCAGCACGACGCCTTCGACCCGCCGCCGCGCGGAGAGCCAGAGCGCGAGCGGCACGCCCGCGGTGCAGAGGAGCGCGAGCTCGTTCCAGTAGACGAGCGGCGAGCGGAGACGTGCGAGGCGGCCGTAGTCGGGGTAGAGCGCGGGCACGCACTTCGCAAGGAGCGCCCAGCCGGCGAGCAGCCCGAGCAGCACGGCGGCGCCCTCGGCGATGCGCGCGCGCGGGACGCGCGCGCCGACGAGCAGGCCGGCAAGCGCGAACGCGGCGTAGACGAGCGTCCGGTTCGTGAACTGCCACGTGCGATCCGGCGAGGTCGACCAGACGGTCGAGATGCCCACCCACACGGTGAGCCCGAAGAGCGAGCCGAGGAGCAGCCCGCCCGCGGCGTCGAGGCGCGGCGGATGGACGAGGAAAGCGGCCGCGAGGACGAGCGCGAGCCCGCCGATCCAGACGAGAGGCGCATTCGAGTCCCCGCCGCTGAAGAAGAGCGCGCAGAAGCAGACGGCGGCGGCGGCGAGGGCCGGCGCGAGCCCTCCGAATCGTTCGCCCGCGGCCCGCACGGGCGGTGACGCTAGCATCGGCTGGGACGACGCGAAGATCCGTTCACAAACGGTTTACATCGGGATTACCGCGAGAACACTGACGTTCGAGAGACTGTGAGCGCCGGGCGTGGAGGCTGCGCTCTGGGCTGGACTGGGATGACGACGACGGCACGCCAACCACACGCGACCATGCGGCTGCTTCTCGCAGCTGCGCTCGGCGTTCTCGCTCTCCTCGCAGTCGGCGCCCGCGAGGCTGCCGCCGCTCCGTCCGCATCGCTCAACCCGACTTCCGGCTGCGACCTCGCCGTGATCAACGACTGGGCCGACAACAACCGCGTCGACAAGATCTACGCGATCCCCTGTTACACGCAGGCGATCCAGCGCCTCAGCTCCTATCCCGATCTCGAGGGGTACTCGAGCGCCGCCGACGACATCCACAGCGCGCTTCTCGCGGCGATCCGCCAGGACCGCGGCGGCGGAGGCGGCCCGACGAACACCTCCGGCGGCGGGACCTCGCCGCCGAGCGGGCCCACGTCGAGCGGCCATTCCCCGAAGCCCGGCAAAGGCCTCATCACGCGCCTCAGCGACCGGCTCGGCCCCGGCAACGCGCAGTCGATCCCGCTCCCGCTCCTCGTCCTCGGCGGCCTCGCCCTGCTGCTCCTCCTCGCGGCCGGCGCGACCTGGATCGCACGCCGCTTCCAGGCCCGCCGCATCTCGCCGGCCCCTGCGCCCGCGCGGCGTCCATAACGGCGCGACTGCTAGAATTTTCCTGCAATTTCGGCTCTTTTGTTCGTGCCGTCCGGTCTTGTCCCTAGCCTTCCGGACCCCCCGTTGAGCACTCTGCGCTTGACGGAAACATGAGAGTTCAACCGTTGGAAGGGGCCGGTATGGCGAGCGTCGAGGAGACAACGAGCATGGAGACGACGGTCGAGGAGGTGGTCAACTCGGTCGTGGACGGCGCGGCGCGCCTCGGCGTCCGCCGCTACTTCACGATCCCCGGGCGCGACCCGTTCGACGAGATCGAGTGGGAGATCCGCGACGCGCTGATCCCCGGCCGCAACGGCCCTGCATTCGAGCAGCGCGGCGTCGAGTTCCCGAAGTTCTGGTCGCAGACCGCGACCAACATCGTCGCCCAGAAATATTTCCGCGGCCGCCTCTCCTCGCCGGAGCGCGAGTCGAGCGTCAAGCAGATGATCGGCCGCGTCGTCGACACCGTCGTCTCGTGGGGCAAGCAGGGCGGGTACTTCGTGGACGACGAGGAGGCCGACACCTTCGAGGCCGAGCTGAAGACGATCCTCGTCAACCAGTACGCCTCCTTCAACAGCCCCGTCTGGTTCAACGTCGGCTTCGAGGAGAAGCCGCAGTGCTCGGCCTGCTTCATCCTCTCGATCGAGGACTCGATGGAGGCCATCCTCGACTGGATCCGCCGGGAAGGCGTCATCTTCCGCGGCGGCTCCGGCTCCGGGGTCAACCTCTCGCGGCTCCGCTCGTCGAAGGAGCAGCTCTCGAAGGGCGGGTACGCCTCCGGCCCGGTCTCCTTCATGCGCGGCGCCGACGCGTCGGCCGGCACGATCAAGTCGGGCGGCAAGACGCGCCGCGCGGCGAAGATGGTTGTGCTCGACGTCGACCATCCGGACATCGAGGAGTTCATCTGGTGCAAGGCCAAGGAGGAGCGCAAGGCGCGCGTCCTCGAGTCGGCCGGCTACGACATGTCGCTCGACAGCCCCGACTGGGCGTCGATCCAGTACCAGAACGCGAACAACTCCGTCCGCGTCAGCGACACGTTCATGGAAGCCGCACGGGAAGGGCGCGAGTTCAACCTCACCGCGCGCACCGACGGCGCGGTCGTCTCGACGGTCGACGCGCGCGACCTGCTCCGGCAGATCGCAGCGGCGGCGTGGGAGTGCGCCGATCCGGGCGTGCAGTACGACACGACGATCAACGCGTGGCACACGCTGCCGAACACCGGCCGCATCAACGCGTCGAA
>JBGPLW010000318.1:0-3170 GCA_041486645.1 Gaiellaceae bacterium
CACGCTTGCGTCCGGTACGCCTGGCTTCACCGGCGCCGACCTCGCGAACCTCGTCAACGAGGCCGCGCTCCTCGCAGCGCGCCGCGGCAAGAAGATCATCGAGCAGGACGAGCTCGAGGAAGGGATCATGCGCGTGATCGCCGGCCCGGAGAAGAAGGCACGCCTGCTCTCCGAGCACGAGCGCAAGATCACTGCGTACCACGAGATGGGCCACGCGATCGTCGGGCATTTCCTCGAGCACACCGACCCGGTGCACAAGATCACGATCGTGTCGCGCGGCCAGGCGCTCGGCCTGACGATCTCGCTGCCGACCGAAGATCGTTATCTGACGACGCGCAGCGCGCTCATGCACCAGATGGCGATGACGCTCGGCGGGCGCGCAGCGGAGGAGATCGTCTTCCATGAGGTGACGACGGGCGCTGCGAACGATCTCGAGAAGGTCACCGCGACGTCGAAGTCGATGATCATGAAGTTCGGCATGAGCGAGAAGCTCGGCCCGCGCGTCCTCGGCCGCGGCCACGACCAGCCGTTCCTCGGCCGCGACTACGGCGCCGAGGCCGACTACTCCGAGGAGATCGCCCGCGAGATCGACGACGAGATCCGCCGCGTGATCGAGGAGGCGCACGAGCTCGCGCTCGCCACGCTCCGCGAGCACATGGAGCAGCTGCATCGCATCTCGCAGATCCTGATCGAGCGCGAGACGATCGACCGCGACCAGTTCGAGCGGCTGCTCGCCGGCGAGGACGAGTCCACGGTCTTCCCGGCAGAGCCCACACCGACGGTCACCGAGCCGCAGCCGCAGGAGGAGCCGAAGCGTGAGCGCCAGCCGCGCACCCGCCCGTTCCCGCTCCCCGGCGCGACGATGCAGCCGCCGCCGGATCCCGCGAAGAGCTGATCCTCGGCAGCAACCAGGCTTCAGCCTGGTGGCAGTCGTCTGAGACCCGAGACGCATGCTCCAGCGAGCTCCGCCCGCGTCGAGCGAAGCTGGTGCTCGACGTCGAGCCGCTCTGCGCGCCGCGCGAACGCCGCAGCGTAGGCCTCGACGTCGCGGATCAAGTAGTGCATGCGCGCCGTGCGGCAGCTCGCCCGCGCCGCGAGCCAGGTGACCGGCTCCCACTTCGGCCAGAGGAGTCGCGTCATCGTGCCGCGGTAGTAGGCGGAGGCGTAGTCGAGCGCGTCGCGGTCACCGCCCGCCGGCCGGTGCGAGCCGCACCCGGCGGCGAGAGCGGCTGCGGCGAGGAGCGCCGGCCACCCGCGCTTCATCCCGGCCTACAGTAGACCCGTGGTTCCGCTCGAAGAACGGTTTCCGCGCCCGTCGGTGATGGGCGTCGTGAACGTGACGCCGGACTCGTTCTCCGACGGAGGCCTCAACCTCGACCCGGAGGACGCCGCGGCCGCGGCGCGCCGCCTCGTCGAGGAGGGCGCCGCGCTCGTCGACATCGGCGGCGAGTCGACGCGGCCCGGCTCCGAGGGCGTGTCGCTCGACGAAGAGCTGCGCCGGGTCGTGCCGGTGCTCGAACGCCTCGGCGACGATGTGCCGGTGTCGATCGACACGACGAAGGCCGAGGTCGCGCGGCGCGCGCTCGAGCTCGGCGCGGTGATGGTGAACGACGTGACTGCGTTCCGGAGCGATCCGCAGCTCGCAGGCGTCGCCGCCGAGTACGGCGCGTACGTCTGCCTCATGCACATGCGCGGCGAACCGCGCACGATGCAATCGGATCCGCGCTACGACGACGTCGTAAGGGATGTCGCTGCGTTCCTCGAGGAGCGGCTCAGGTTCGCCGTCGCGGAAGGCGTGCCTGAGGATCGCATCTGCCTCGATCCCGGTATCGGGTTCGGAAAGACGGTCGAGCACAACGTCGAGCTCATGCGACGGCTCGACGTGTTGCTCGCTCTCGGCCGCCCGCTCGTGATCGGCTTCTCGCGCAAGAGCTCGCTCGGCAAGCTCGCCGGTGACCCGTCTGCGACGACAGGCTCGCTCAGCGCCAGCATCGCGGCGGCGGTCGCCGCCTACGAGCGGGGTGCGACCATTCTGCGCGTGCACGACGTTCGCGAGCACGTCGAGGCCCTCGCCGTTGCGGCGGCGTTCGGTGGACGTAGGCTTGACGGAGCCCAACAAGGAGCGCAGGTGCCGGCTTTGCCGGCGCCGGAGCGGGAATGATCACGGTCGAAATCCGGGCGCTACGTCTCTACGGCCGCCATGGCGTGCACCTGCACGAGAAGCAGGACGGCCAGGAGTTCGTCTTCGACATCGACCTCGCGGTCGGGGAGCGGGGGGTGTCCGACCGGCTCGAGGACGCCGTCGACTACCGCGACGTCGCGCAGGCGGTGCAGGAAGTCTCCGACGCGCGGTCGTACGACCTGCTGGAGGCGCTCGCGACGGATGTCGCCGACGAGCTGTTGCGGCGCTTCGGCGCCGAGCGCGCGGTCGTTCGCGTCGCGAAGCCGGCGGTCAGGCCCGGCGGCCTCGACGGCACCGCGGGCGTCAGCGTTTCGCGGCCGTGACGTTCAAGACGTAGGCCGCGTCGGACGCGCGGCCCGTCAGGAGCACCTCGACGTACGCGGCGGAGCCCTTCTTGCCGCCATTGACGCTCGTGCCGCGGAGGTCGCGCCGCCGGGCCGCGAGGCCTTCGTTCACCGAGACGGTCTGCGGCCCCCAGATCCGCGCGGCTGCCCGGCCGTCGGCCGACACGGCGACGCGCACGACCTTGTTCGCCGGCACCCAGATCCGGTACAGGTCGCGAGGATCCTCCGTCACGTCGACCGAGCCGGAAATCCGGATCGCTGGCTTCGCCGGCGTCGTCAACGGCGCCTGTCCCGTCTGGAAGAGCTCGCCGGGCCTCACCTGGTCGACGTTGTCGTTCGGCTCCGAGGGATCCTGGGCCGGCGTCGGCGCGGCGAGCGCGGCGGGGATGTCGACTATGCCCCAGCCGCTCGCGGTGTCGAAACCCGGCGTCATGATGTCGCGCGCGCTCGCCCGCAGCAGCTGTGCGAGCTGGTCGGCCGAGAGCGTCGGCCGCATCGTCCATACCCACGCCGCCGCGGCGGAGACGATGGGAGCCGAGAAGCTCGTGCCAGTGAGCCCCGACGAGTAGCCCGTGGGGTCGCGCGAGAGCGGCACGGCCCCGACGATGTCGACGCCGGGCGCCGAGATGTCGACGCTCTGGCCG
>JBGPLW010000319.1:0-3148 GCA_041486645.1 Gaiellaceae bacterium
ACGACCGCCTCCTGCTCGTCGCAAGCGACAGGATCTCGACTTTCGACGTCATCCTGCCGACCGAGATTCCGGACAAGGGACGCGTGCTCACCGGTCTGTCCGGCTTCTGGTTCACGCTCTTGCGCCCGCTCGTCCCGAATCACATGCTCGCGATCCGCGACGACGGCCGCTCGATGGAGTGCCGCCGGCTCGCGATGCTGCCGATCGAGTGCGTCGTGCGCGGCTACCTCGCAGGCTCCGGCTGGAAGGACTACCAGGCGACCGGTACGACCTCGGGTCATCCCCTGCCGGAGGGCCTCCGCGAGTCCGATCGGCTTCCCGAGCCGATCTTCACGCCCGCGACGAAAGCGCAGACCGGTCACGACCAGAACATCTCGCGAGACCAGGCCGCGGAACTCGTCGGCGCCGAGCGGCTCACAGAGGTCGAACGCGTCTGCATCTCGCTCTACAAGACGGCCGCCGAGCACGCGGCGACGCGCGGCATCGTCATTGCCGACACGAAGTTCGAGCTCGGCCTCGACACGCACGGGAAGCTCGTGCTCGGCGACGAGGCGCTCACGCCGGACTCCTCGCGGTTCTGGCCCGCCGATTCCTACGCGCCGGGACGGGCGCAGGACAGCTTCGACAAGCAGTTCGTCCGCGACTACTGCGAGCAGACCGGCTGGGACAAGACGGACCCGGGCCCGGAACTGACGGAGGACGTCGTCGCGCACACCCGCTCGAAGTACATCGAGGCCTTCGAACGCTTGACGACGATCCCCTTTGCGTCCTACCTCGAGAGCCCGAACGTGGTGCTCGGGTGAGAGCCACCGTCCTCGTACGGCCGAAGCAGGGCATCCTCGACCCGCAGGGCGCGGCGGTCGAGACGGCGCTCGAGCATCTCGGCTTCTCGGTATCGGGCGCGCGCGTCGGCAAGGTCGTCGACCTCGAGGTCGACGCCGCCACGACGGACGAAGCGCGCGCGCAGGTCGAGAAGATGTGCGAGCAGCTGCTCGCGAACCCGCTCATCGAGTCGTACGAGGTCGAGATCCATGGCTAGCCCGCAGCCGCGTATCGGTGTCGTCACGTACCCGGGCTCGCAGGACGACCGCGATGCACTCTGGGCGCTCGCAGCCCTCGACGCCGAGGCGATCCCGGTGTGGCACGAGGAGACGCAGCTGCCCGATCTCGACGCCGTTGTGCTGCCCGGCGGCTTCTCGTACGGCGACTACCTCCGCTGCGGCGCGATCGCGCGGTTCTCGCCCGCAAGCGCAGCAGTCTGCGAATTCGCCGACGCCGGTGGGCTCGTGCTCGGGATCTGCAACGGCTTCCAGGTCCTCTGCGAAGCCGGCCTGCTCCCGGGCGTCCTCCTGCGGAACGAGTCGCTGCGCTTCGTCTGCCGCGACGTGCCGCTCGTCGTCGAACGCAACGACCTCCCTTTCACATCGCGCTGCGCGCAGGGGCAGACGCTCGTCATCCCCGTGAAGCACGGCGACGGCCGCTGGTTCGCGCCGCCCGAGCTCGTGCGCGAGCTCGAAGCGAACCGCCAGGTCGTGCTGCGCTACGGGGAGCCCTGCAACGGCTCGGTCGACGACATCGCCGGCATCTGCAACGAGCGCGGCAACGTCTTCGGGCTCATGCCCCACCCGGAGCACGCGGTCGACCCGTTGCTCGGCTCAGCCGACGGCGCGTTGATCCTCGCGTCGCTCGTCGACGCCGCCCGCGAGCGGGCGCTCTCAGTTGTCTAGCTCGTCATAGGCCAAGGGCTTCCTTCAGACTCGGGTGCTTGTCGAGCGCGGCCAGCAGCCGCGCGACGTCGCGCTCGCGGAACGTGACGGGCCCGCGCCGCGCCGAGCCGTCGGTCGAGTACGCGAAACGGACGAGCCGCTCACCGCTCGGGGTCTCGAGGAGCTGCACGATCGAGGCGAAGCGCCGGTCGCCCGCCTGCTGCCGGACGGTCAGCTCGTCGACGAGCTCCGCTCGCCCCCACGGTGTTGCCGCCTTCGTTCCAGCCATGAAGACGACGCTATGCGGGAAAGCGTCACGAGAGCGTGCCGTCTTCGCGACGACATCATGGATTCTCCAGCCGGCGGCTAGGCTCGACGAACGTGAACGGATATTCCCTCAAGAGCGTGCGCTCGCTGCTGGAGGCTCCGTCTCCGGCGGTGCTGACGACGTATCGAAAGGATGGAAGCGCGCTCGTCACGCCGGTCTGGTTTCGCTGGATGCACGACGCGTTCGAGATCGTCATCGCCGAGGGCGACGTGAAGCTCCGCCATCTGGCGCGTGACCCGCGGTGCGCCCTCGTCGTCTTCGAGGCCGTTCGACCGTTCCGCGGCGTCGAGGTGCGCGGCGTCGCCGACCTGGTCGAGGGGGACGTCACCGCGGCACGCCGAGCCATCGCTGGCCGCTATCTCGGATCGGCGGACGGCGAGCGCTTCGCCGCCGCACGGAAAGACAAGCCAGGCGTTTTGCTCCGGCTCGTTCCCAACACGCCGCGCGTGTGGGATCTGTCGGGAATGCTGCCGACGTGAGCTAGCTGCCGCTGCGCTCGATGAGCTCGATGCGGTACTCGTCCGGGTCGCGGACGAAACAGAGAAGCGACCCGCCCTCGCGCAGCCGGTACGGCTCGCGCTCGGGCTCGATGCCCTGCTCCTTTAGCCGCGCGAGCGACTCGGCCATGTCGTCGACCGAGAGCGCGATGTGCCCGTAGCCCGTGCCGAGCTCGTACGTGCGCCCGTCGTGGTTGAACGTGAGCTCGAGGACGGCTTCCTGATCCCCGATTCCGAAGAAGTAGTTCGTCGCCTCGAGCTGACGGTCACGCACGATGTCCATGTCGCGCTCGAAGCGGAATCCCAGCGACTCGTAGAAGGCGCGGCTCTTCTCCGGATCCGTGATCCGGACCATCGTGTGCAGGAACTTCGCCATGCCGTAGAGGCTAGCGACCCCCGCCGGAGGACGGCGCGGTCACCGGACGCCGCAGGAGCCGCTTGCCGCCGGCGCCGGTTCCGAGCGCGACCCCGCCGAGGATCAGCGCGAGCCCGCCGAATGCCGCCGCACCGAAACGCTCGCCGAGGAAGACCGCGCCGTACGCGAGCGCGATCGGCGGAATCAGATACGTGACGAGCGACGCGTACGCGGCTCCTGCGCCCGCGATCAGCCCGAAGAA
>JBGPLW010000320.1:0-3139 GCA_041486645.1 Gaiellaceae bacterium
GTCGTCTGCTGCTCGAGCGGATCGAACGCGACGATGCGCGCGCGGAGTGCATACTCGGCGCCGTCGGCGCCGCGGCGGCGCTCGCCCGGCTCGCCCCAAGCGCGCGGCAGCTCGGCCCGCGCATCCCTCTGCCAGTACTTCCACGAGTCGCCTTGCACATACGGAACCTCGTTATCGACGACGAACGTGCCGCCGGGCTCGAGATGCTCGTAGATGCGGCGAAGTCCTTCCGCGGTGTCCGCGCGTCGGCCGCCGAGACCGAGTGCGCCGCACACGACAATCGTGCGGTAGCGGCGCGGCAAGTCGAGCTCGTGCATTGCCTGCACGTAGAGGTTCGCCGTGAGCCCTTCACGATCAGCCACCTCACGGCAGAGCGCGATCATGTCTGGCGAGAGGTCGCAGCCGTCGACGTCGAGACCCGCGCGCAGCCACGGCAGGAGCAACCGCCCAGTGCCGCACCCGAGATCGAGTGCAGGCTGGCCGGCTTCGACGTACCGCTGGAAGTACTCGACCTCCGGACCGCCCTCGTTGAACTCTGCCCACCACCTGGCGATCAGGCCGTGATGCCAAGTCTCCGCCACGCGGTGACTATCGCACGATGCTGCGGCTCCTCAACCAGTCGCCGATCGCCGGGAAGAGCTCAGACGCGAAACCGGTCGACTGCGCAAGGCTGGAGTACAGGCCCGTCGGCAGCTCGAGCAGCGCGTGCGTCATCGGCAGCACGGTCCAGGTGAAGTCGTGCCCCGGCTTCAGCTTCTGGAGCGACTCGACGCAGAGCTCGGTCGGCACGTTGCGGTCGTCGTCGCCGTAGACCCAGAACACCGGGATGTCGAGCTTCGCAAGGGCGGGCTTCGGGTCGACGCCGGTCGGGCCGAGCGTGCGCACCTGCGCGAGCATCTGCGCGCGCGTGCCGCTCGGCGCCTCCTGGCTCTTGCCCGCAAGCGCGCCCCACGTGTCCGATTCGCCGGCGGTGACGGTCGGGCCGACGAGCGGGAGCGCCCAGCGCACGGCGACCTCGCGCTCCGCGGCGAGCGGGATGATCCACCCCGCCTGGCTGTCGCCGAAGAGCCCGACGCGTGTGCGGTCGATCTGCGGCAACGCTGCGACGAAGCGCGTCTCGGCCTCGGCGTCGCGGGCGAGCACGGCGATGGTTGCCTCGGTCGCGGCTTCGCCTGGATACGTGCCCGTCGACTGGCCGATGCCGCGCTTGTCGCCGGCGAGCACCGCGACGCCCTGCGACGCGAGATACGCGGTGAACGTCTGGAACTCCTCACGGCTTGCAGGCCCGGAGCCGTGCACCGTGACCGCAGCGGGAAACGGCCCGTTTCCCGGCGGCACAGTCAGCGTCGCGGCGACCGCGCCGATGCGCACCTCACGCTGTCGCAGCGCGACGCGGTCGTAGTGCGTGCCCTGCCACGAGAAGCCCGTTGCATCGAGCGCGATCGACCCGTTACCGGACGCGTCGCCGAGCCGGATGCCGACGGTGAGCGACGGCGCGATGCCGTGCGTGCGGCCCGATGGCAGCTCGGTGAGCCACGCCGGGAAGCCGTGCGCGCGCACGACCGTGACGACCGCGCCGGCCGAGCTGCGGTAAAGCCCGAAGAGCTGAAGCACCTTCGAGGTGCCGCGCGTGAAGCGGAATGAGCCGTGCAGCGCTCCCTGCTTCACCGTGCCTGCGAGCACACGGCCCTTCGACGTCCCGTCGAAGACGACGTTCGCGGGCAAGCCGGGCAACGCGAACCGCACGCGCGAGCCACGGACGCTCGCGGCCACGTCGGTGTGCGCCGGATGGCCGTAGCCCATCGACACGGTCGCGCGCGCGCCGTGCAGCTGCACCGCGATCTCGACCGGGTCGGCGGACGCGGGCAGCCGGTACGTGCCGACCCAGCTGCCGGTCGCCGCACGAGCATTGCCGCAACCGACCGCGGCGACCGCGCACACGAGCGCGATGAGTTTCACCGAGGACCCCGGCGGAGCGCGCGCGCCACACCGTCCACCCACTCGAGGTCGAGCTCCGCGCACCGAATGCCGTAGTCGAGGAGATGCCGGTGGAACCAGTCGTGACCGCGATTCGTGTTCGTCGGCTCGATCGCCCGGAGCACGGCGAGCCGCGCCTCGGTGTCCTCGCGGAACTGCTCGACGTGCTCGAGCAGCACGTCCGGTGTCGTGAGCTTCCCGACGAAGAGCTTGAGGAAGAAGGTGTCGCGCGCGCCGGGCTCGACGCCTTCAAGCCACGCGGCGAGCGCTTCCCGCCCGGACGCACTGATCCGGTACAGCTGCTTGTCGGGCTTCGCCGACTGCACGACGGCGCGGCTCTCGACGAGGCCGCTCTTCGCGAGCCGCGGCAGGGTCGCGTAGAGGCCGCTTCGCGCTGGTGACCAGAGGTGGCCGATCGCGCGCTGGACGAGCTTCGCGAGGTCGTAGCCGGAGCGCTCGCCCTCGGTGGCGAGGAGGGCGAGCACCGCGCCTTCGGTCGTCGTCAGCTTCTGGACGCGCGTGCGTTCGGCGGCGGGCACAGGCGCACCCTAGCACTCCATTCTGGACTAGTCCAATTTGGACTACGCGGGCGCATCCTGCACGGCGGGCTCGGGCTCCGCGTCCTCGCCGCGCCGCAGCACGACCCCGCCGACGACGAGGAGCAGCACCTCGACGAGCGTGATCGCGACGCGGTTCAGGACGGTAGCGCCGAGCGCGGCGCCCTGTGAGGCGACCGCGAGCATGAGCCCGTACATCGACGCCTCGCGCGGCCCGAGACCCGAGGGTGCGAACACCGAGAGCACCGCGACAATCGCGCCGACGGCCGCGGTGCCGCCGAGGAAGACGATCGACGAGACCTCCGGGTGCGCGCCGACCGACCGCAGCAAGAGCCACAGCGCGAGGCCGCCGATCACCCACGTCACGCAGTAGAAGACGAGGAGGAACGCCATCGTCGACGTGCGGAGCGGCGGCAGCGATCCGTGGCCGAGCTTCCGCAGCACGCGCGACGCCAGCGGGCAGAACACCCTCGGATGCAGCAGCGCGGTCACGACGACCGCGAACAGGACGATCGGGACGATCGGGGCGTCGACGCTGTCCATCCACAGGAGCGAGACCACGAACACGACGACGCCGGCGACAGCGGAGATTCCCGCCTCGACGA
>JBGPLW010000321.1:0-3134 GCA_041486645.1 Gaiellaceae bacterium
AGGAGGATCTCGCCCGCCGCTTCGCCTCCGGCCGCCCGCCGCTCGTGCACTGGAGCGGCGTCGAGACGATCGAGGGCCACCACGCGCCTCGTCTCGCCGGCGCACTCGGCTGGCTCGAGGCGCGCACGATCGCCCAGCACGACGCGGGTGACCACACGTTCTTCATCGCCGCCGTCGAATCGGTCGAGCGCGGCCCGGCGGCAAGCGCGCTGATGTACCGAGACCGCTCGTACCACTCGTTGTGATCGAAGCCGTCGTCTTCGACATGGACGGCGTGCTGATCCAGTCCGAGGAGGTTTGGGACGAGGTGCGCGAGGCGTACGTCCGCGAGCGCGGCGGGCGCTACGACGACGAGGTTCAGCGCGCGATGATGGGCATGAGCTCCGTCGAGTGGTCGCAATACCTCCACGACGTCGCCGGCGTACCGGACGAGCCGTCGGCGATCAACGACGAAGTCGTCAGGCGGATGCTCGACACGTACCGCGAGCAGCTGCCGCTGATCGACGGGGCGGTCGACGCGGTGCGGCGGCTCGCCGACCGCTACCCGCTCGGGCTCGCGTCGTCGTCGAACCGGCCGCTGATCGATGCAGTGCTTCTCGTCGCTGGCCTGACGCCGTTCTTCACGGCGACCGTCTCGTCCGAGGAGGTGCAGCACGGCAAGCCTGCGCCCGACGTCTATCTCGAGGCGGCGCGGCGCCTCGGCGTCGACGCGCCGCGCTGTGCCGCGGTGGAGGACTCGCACGGCGGTATCCGCTCCGCGAAAGCTGCGGGCATGCGCGTGATCGCGATCCCGAACCCGTCGTATCCGCCGGACGACGAGTCGCTTGCCCAGGCAGACGTGACGATCGGCGCGCTCGGCGAATTGACGCCCGAGCTAGTCGGCGCGTCCGACTAGGACGCACCCGTTGTGCCCGCCGAGGCCCATCGCGTTCGAGAGCGCGACGTCGACCTGCACTTCGCGAGCGACGTTCGGCACGTAGTCGAGGTCGCACGCCGGATCAGGATGCTCGTAGTTCATCGTCGGCGGCAGGACGCCGTGGTGCACGGCGAGCACACACATCATCGCCTCGATCGCGCCCGCCGCACCGAAGCAGTGACCGGTGACCGACTTCGTCGACGACACCGCGAGCTCGTACGCGTGATCGCCGAAGACCTCCTTGATCGCCTTCGTCTCCGCGGCGTCGCCGAGCGGCGTCGACGTCCCGTGTGCGTTGATGTAGCCGACGCGTTCGGGCGCGATCTCTGCGCGCTCGAGCGCGCGATGCATCATCTCTTTCACGCCGAGCGACTCGGGATCGGGCTGCGCCATGTGGTGCGCGTCGTTCGACGCGCCGTACGAGAGGATCTCCGCGTACACCTTCGCGCCGCGGGCGCGGGCGGCGTCGAGCTCCTCGAGCACGAGCACGCATGCGCCCTCGCCCATCACGAACCCGGCGCGCGTCGCGTCGAACGGGCGCGACGCGCGCGACGGCTGCTCGTCCTCGGCGACGAGGCCGCGCATCGCGCAGAAGCCGGCGAGGATCAGCGGGTGCATGCACGCCTCGGCGCCGCCGGCGAGCATCGCATCCGCATCGCCGCGCTTGATGATCTCCGCTGCCTCGCCGACCGCGTGCGATCCGGTCGCGCATGCCGACACCGGCGCGTAGTTCGGACCGCGGAAGCCGAGCGAGATTGCGAGCTGCCCGCTTGCAGCGTCGGGGAGCACGCTCGGGATGAAGGTCGGCATGACGCGCGAAGGCCCGCGCTCACGCAGCACCTCCGCCTGTTCCATGATCCCGAGGAAGCCGCCGATCGCGGTGCCGAAGAGGATGCCGACCCGCCCGGCGTCGTACGCGCCGTCGAGGCCTGCGTCCGCGACCGCCTCGCGCCCGGCCGCAAGCGCGAGCACGACATTCCGGTCGAGGTTGCGCAACTCGCGCCGGTCGCCGGCGGCGGCCGGGTCGAAGTCCTTCACCTCGGCGGCGATGCGGACAGGGAATTCGCTCGCGTCGAACGAGCGGATCCAGTCGACGCCGCTCTCGCCCGCGAGAGCGGCGCGCCACGTAGACGGGGCGTCATTCCCGATCGGCGTCACCGCGCCGAGCCCCGTGACCGCGACCCTCCTCACTCTTCGACCTTAGACGCACGGCGCAGGCCGGGGTTGCACCTGGGCTCAGCGCAAGGTCACCGTCACCCGGGTGCCGTGCCGCTCGACGCGGAACGCCCGCCGTGCGTCGAGCCCGATCGCCCATGCGAGGTCAGCCTCGAAATCGCACACCTTTGCAAGCTCGCGGAACGGCCCCTGCCCGTTCAAGCGCCGGTGCGTCCCGAACGACAGCGCGGTCTGCGCCGGCGTGAAGTGGATGACGAGATGTGCCTTCCCGCGCAGCGGCACGGCCCGACCTGAACCGCACTCCACAAGCGGCCGACGGTCGTAGGACGCCCGAATCGCATGCGGCGCAGAACGGAACTGGAACGTCACCGACGTCGTCCGCACCTGGATGCCGAGCAGCAAGGCAATGAGCACGCTCACGGCCGATAGGCTCGCAGAATGGCCGACGCGCCGGGACCGAACGTGCCGTTTCCCCCGATGGAGGCCGAGCTCGTCTCCGAGCTCCCCGCAGGCGGAGGCTGGCGCTACGAGCCGAAATGGGACGGGTTCCGCGGCGTGCTCGAGAACGACGGCGGCGAGCTCGCGCTCTGGTCGCGCAACGGTCGGCCTCTGTTGCGCTACTTCCCGGAGCTGCGCGACGTCGGCGCGCTGCTGCCGCCTCACTCCGCGCTCGACGGCGAAATCGTCATCTCGCGCGGCGGCGCGCTCGACTTCGACGCGATGCAGATGCGCCTCCACCCGGCCGAGAGCCGGATCCGCAAGCTCTCGGGCGAGATCCCCGCGACCTTCATCGCGTTCGACCTCCTACTCTGGAAGGGCAAGCCGGTGCACGAGCGGCCGATCGAGAAACGCCGCGCCGAGCTCGAGAAGGTCGCCGCGGGCATCGCGCTGTCGCCGGTCGCCGACGACGTCGAGCAGGGCCGCGACTGGCTGCAGACGCTGCAGGCCGCCGGCTTCGACGGTGTCGTCGCAAAGAGGCTCGGCCTGCCCTACCTGCCGGGCTCGCGCGACGGCGTCGTCAAGGTGAAGCCGCACAAGACGG
>JBGPLW010000322.1:0-3085 GCA_041486645.1 Gaiellaceae bacterium
CCGAGCAGCGGGCCCTTGCCGGGCGGCCCGTAGTTCGGGATCTGGGGATCCTCGTGGTAGGAACGCCCGACCCCGTGGCCGACGAGGCTCCGGACGACGGAGAAGCCCGCCTCCTCGACCACGACCTGAATCGCATGGGAGATGTCGGAGAGCCGGTTCCCCGGCTGCGCCTGCTCGATCCCGGCCGCCAGGGCCTCCTGGCAGACGTCGAGGAGCCGCTGCGCCTCCGCCGAGATCTCCCCGACCGGCAGCGTCACCGCGCTGTCCGCGACGAGGCCGTCGAGCGTGACGCCGAGGTCGACCGAGATGAGGTCGCCTTCCTGCGCGCGGTACTCGCTCGGGATGCCGTGAACGACCATCGAGTTCGGCGAGATACAGAGGGCTGCGGGGAAGCCCTTGTAGCCCTTCGACGTCGGGACGCCGCCGTGCGCGGCGATGTGCTCCTCGGCGATCCGGTCGAGCTCGAGCATCGTCACGCCGGGCTCGAGGTGCTCCGCGACGAGCTGGAGCGTCTCGTGAACGAGCTCGCCGGCGCGCGCCATGCCCTCGATCTCCTGCGTGGACTTGCGGATGATCATGCTCTGGCCTGCACCTGGTCGAGAGACTCGGCGATCTCGTGGAAGACGTTCTCGATCGCGCGATCGGCGTGGATACCGACGACGTTGCCGCGCGTCGACCTGTAGTACTCGACGAGCGGCGCGGTCTCGCGCTCGTAGAGCTCGAGCCGCCGCTGGATCGCCTCGGGCGTGTCGTCTGAGCGGTTCTCCTCGGCGGCCCGCTTCAGCAGGCGGTTGAGGAGCTGCTGGCGATCGGGCACCTGGAGGTCGAAGACGACGTCGACGGGGCGGCTGAGCTCGCTCATCAGCTCGTCGAGCGCCTCTGCCTGGACGAGCGTGCGAGGAAAGCCGTCGAGGACGAAGCCCGGAAGCGTGTCGCCGCGATCGAGCCGGTCGCGAATCAACCGGATCATCATCTCGTCGTCGACGAGGTCGCCGCGGTCGTAGATCTCGCGGAGCTCGCGTCCGAGATCCGTCGGGCGCTCTTTCATCTCGCGAATCATGTCGCCCGTCGCGATGTGGGGCACGCCGTATGTCGACGCGATCTTCTTCGCCTGCGTGCCCTTCCCCGACCCCTGAGGCCCCAGCACGATGACGTTCAGCGGAGGAATCCTTCGTAGTGCCGCATCATCATCTGCGACTCCATCTGGCGCATCGTGTCGAGTGCGACGCCGACGACGATGAGCACCGACGTGCCGCCGAGCGCGCGGCCGGTGGCCTGTGAGAAACCGAAGTACTTGATGAAGAGGCTCGGCGCGACCGCGACCGTCGCCAGGAAGAGTGACCCCGGGAGCGTCAGCCGTTGCAGCACGCGGTCGAGGTACGCCGCCGTCGGCGGCCCCGGCCGGATGCCGGGGATGTACCCGCCGTACTTGCGCAGGTTGTCGGCCTGGTCGACAGGGTTGAACTGCACCGACGTGTAGAAGTAGGTGAAGACGATAATCAGGAGCGCCTCGACGCCGAGGTAGGTTGCGCTCGTCGGCTGGAAGTGGCGGTTCACGAACGGCGTCCATGCCGGCACGAACTGGCCGACCGTCGGCGGAAGCGCCATGAGCGCCGCCGCGAAGATCACCGGGATGACGCCGGCCATGTTCACGCGCAGCGGCATGTAGGTCGCGCCGCCTGTCGTCTGCCGGTTCCCGAGCTGCCGCCGGGCGTACTGCACCGGAATGCGGCGCTGCCCTTCCTGCACGAAGACGACGGCGACGACGACGCCGATCGCGATGATCGGGAAGAACAGCCGCTCCATGGTGCCGCCGTTGATCCATGCGCTGACGCCGCTCGGAGCGTAGGCGAGGATCGACGCGAAGATCAGCAGCGAAATGCCGTTGCCGATGCCGCGCTTCGTGATCTGCTCGCCCATCCACATCAGCAGGACGCAGCCGGCGGTGAGCGTGAGGATGATGATCACGAGCCGGCCGGCGTTCACGTTCGGGAGCGCGTTCTGCCGCTTGAAGAGGAACGCGTAGCCCGTCGCCTGCGCGGCGGCGAGTGCGACCGTGAGGTAGCGCGTGTACTGGTTGATCTTCGCGTAGCCGGCCTCGCCTTCCTTCTGCAACCGCTCGAGCGTGGGGATGACGACCGTGAGGAGCTGCAGGATGATCGACGCCGTGACGTACGGCATGATCCCGAGCGCGAAGAGCGAGAAGCGCGAGAGCGCCGATCCCGAGAAGAGATTCAGCAGCGTGAGGATGCCGCCGCCGCTGAAGAGCGACTGCAGCGCCTTCTGGTCGACGCCCGGCGCCGGAATCCACGAGCCGAGGCGGTAGACCGCAAGCACGCCCGCCGTGAAGAGCACCCGGCGGCGCAGCTCGGGAACACGCCAAGCGTTGGCGAGCCAGCCGAACATTTACTCGTCCGCGGCCGGTGCTGCCTCGTCGATGGCGGTCTCTTCGGCCGCGTCCTTTGCCTCGGGCGCATCGTCAGCGGCTTCCTCGGCCGCTTCCGGCTTCGGGGCGGCGTGGTGCTTCTTCTTTTTCTTCTCCTTCGGCTCGCGCAGCAGCTCGACGGTGCCGCCCGCGGCCTCGATCTTCGCGCGCGCGCTCGCGGAGATCGCGTGCACGCGGATCGTGAGCTTCTTCGACACCTCGCCGCTCGCGAGGAGCTTCACGTCGACCTTCGTGTTCTTCAGCAGGCCCTTCTCGACGAGCGACTCCGGCGTGACGACGTCGCCCGCGTCGAAGCGGTCGAGATCGCGCAGGTTGATCGGATGCGTGTACGTGCGGAACGGGCCGACCGGCATCGCGTCCTTCGACGTCGCGCCGCGCAGCTTGCCGATGCGCATGTGGATCGGCATCTGGCCGCCCTCGAAGCCGGCGCGCATCTTGTGCGAGCCCGCACGGGACTTCTGGCCCTTGATGCCGCGTCCCGCGTAGCGCCCCTTGCCCGAGCCGGGGCCGCGGCCGACGCGCTTGCGGTCCTCCCGCTCCTGGGCAGGCTCGAGATTCGACAGGCTCAGCAGCTTCGGCACGGCTACGACTCCTCGACCTTCACGAGATGGCGCACCTTCCGCAGCATGCCTGCGAGCA
>JBGPLW010000323.1:0-3078 GCA_041486645.1 Gaiellaceae bacterium
CTCGAGCGGCTCCTCGCCTAGGTGGACCACGAAAAAGCCCGGTTTCCCGGGCCCTTTCGCGCGCTGCAGCAGCGCTCAGTCCGTCTTGTCGTCCATCTTGTCGGTGAACTTGTGGCCGTGGCCGTGCGCCTCGACCTCGTCGCTGCCCTCGGCCTCGTCGGCCGGCTCGTCGCTCGCCGCGATCTTGTGACCGTGGCCGTGCGCCTCGACCTCTGCCTCGTCCTGCTGGCCCGGCCTGCCAGGCCTGTTCTCGTCCGACATGGGAGTCCTCCTTGTAGATCTCGTGCGCGCCCTCTAGCGCGCGTACCCCTCTAGACGGACGAGGGACCAGGAATCTTCCCAGGGGATCTTCCAAAGCGCAACGTTTGTTGCGAAGCTCCGCCGAGCATGGGGATCCGCGGTCGTCTGGGAGAGTCGTTCCGCGCGTTTGCAGAGGCGTTTCGCAGCCCCGCGCTGCGCCGGCTCCAGCTCGCCGGCGCGGGGTCGACGCTCGCCGTGTGGGCGTACTCGATCGCGATCGCCGTCTACGCGTACCGCGAGGACGGCGCGAAGGCCGTCGGCATCGTCCTCTTCGTCCGCTGGTCGCTCGCCGCGGTCTTCGCGCCATGGCTTGCCCTCTTCGCGGACCGCGTCTCGCGCCGCCGCGTGATGCTGACCGTCGACTTCACCCGCGTCATCCTCGTCTCGGGGATGACGGTGATCGCATTCTCCGGTGGGCCATCGCTCGTCACGTACGCCCTCGCGATCATCATGTCGATCGTCTCGACGGCGTTCAATCCCGCCGAGGCGGCACTGCTGCCGACTCTCGCTGAGACGCCCGAGCAGTTGACGGCGTCGAACCTCGCCCTGAACACGATCTCGAGCGTCGGCATGTTCGCCGGCCCGGCGATCGGTGGCATCTTCCTAGCGTTCAGCGGTCCGTGGCTTGTCTTCGCGCTCACGGGCGCGTCCTATCTCTGGTCTGCGCTCTGCGTGCTCGGCCTGCCACACGACAAGCCGCCGGAGAGCAACGCCGAGAGCGCGATCGGAGCCCAGCTCCTCGGGGGCTTTCGCGCGATCGGCGAGGATCGTCACCTGCAGCTCGTGGTCGGACTCGTCGGTGCGCAGATGTTCGTCGCCGGCGCGCTCGAGGTGATCATCGTCGTCGACGCGATCCGTGTGCTGCACGCGGGGAACGCCGGCGTCGGCTGGCTGAACACCGCGCTCGGCGTGGGCGGCCTCCTCGGCGGCCTGGTCGGGGTCGTGCTAACCGCCCGCAAGCGACTCGCGGGCGACTTCCGGCTCGGGCTGGCGTCTTTCGGCGTCGGGCTCGTGCTACTCGCGTCCTCGACGAGCTTCGCGATCGCGCTGATCCTGTTCGGCGTGATGGGCATCGGCAGCACGCTCGTCGACGTGACCGGGCTGACGTTGCTACAGCGCTCTGCGCCGCCGAACGTCGTCGGCCGGGTCTACGGCGTCCTCCAGAGTCTGATGCTCGCGACGATCGCAATCGGCTCGCTCATCACGCCTCTGCTCTTCTCGCAGCTGGGCCCGCGCACAACCTTCGTTGCGATCGGCGCCGTCTTGCCGGTGCTGGCGGTGCTGACCTGGCGGCGGGTCACCGCGATCGACGCGAGCGCGCGCGTCGCGGTCGAGCCGCTCGAGCTGCTGCGCGCGATCCCGATCTTCGCGCCGCTCGCGCCCGTCGCGATCGAGCGGCTCGCGTCGATCGCCGCCGAGATCAGCCTCCCGTCAGCGACGACGGTCTTCGCGCAGGGCGATCCCGGTGACCGCTTCTTCGTGATCGCCGACGGCACGGCGGCGGTCGAGATCGACGGCGTGAAGCAGGCGCAGCTCGAGCGTGGCGACTTCTTCGGCGAGATCGCGCTCCTTCGCGACGTCCCGCGCACCGCGACCGTCACGGCACTCGAGGCGCTGCGCCTCTATGCCCTCGAGCGTGACGACTTCATCGCCGCCGTCACGGGCTACGCGCCGAGCCGCGAGGCGGCGGAGAGCATCGTCTCCGCACGGCTGCCGGCCGGAGCGACGCTGTAGCAACCTGCTTTCAAGCAGGTTGCAGTCTTTCCAACGACTGCAACCAGGCTGAAGCCTGGTTGCTGGTCTACACTCCCGAGTGCCCGGCATCCCCGACGGAGCTGGAGCCATCGAAGTGAAAACGATCGACGTCATCGGCTCGGGCCGTGTGGGCTCGGCTGTCGCCGCCAGGTTGCGCGAGCGGGGCGTCAGCGTGGGCTCGGCCGAGCCGGAGCTCGTTCTCCTCTGCGTGCCGGACGCCGCCATCGCGGAGGTCGCGGCCGGGATCCCGCCCGGCCCGTGGGTGGCGCATGTCAGCGGCGCGACGCCGCTCGCCGCGCTCGCCCCGCACGAGCGCCGCTTCAGCATCCACCCGCTCCAGACCTTCACGCGCTCGCGCGGTCCCGAGCAGCTCGACGGCGCCTGGGCGGCGGTCACCGGCGAGACCGGCGAAGCCCTGGCACAGGGAACGCAGCTCGCCGAGCTGCTCGGCCTGCGGCCGTTCGAGCTCGCCGACTCGGCGCGCACGCTCTACCACGCCGGCGCCGTCTTCGCGTCGAATTACGTCGTCGCGCTGCAGCGCGCAGCGTCGCTCCTCTTCGAGTCGGCGGGTGCGCCGCCCGAGGCGCTCGAGCCGCTGATGCGCCGGACGATCGAGAACGGCTTCGAGCTGACGGGCCCGATCTCGCGGGGCGACTGGGCGACCGTCGAGGCGCACCGCGCCGCGATCCATGCCGCCCGTCCGGAGCTCGACCACCTCTACGAGACGCTCGCCGGCGCGACGCTGGCACTCGTGACATGAAGACACTGCGGACAATCGACGAGCTGCGCGCGCGGCTCGCGGGCGAGGTCGGCCTCGTGCCGACGATGGGCGCACTGCACGACGGCCACCGCGCGCTCTTCCGCGCCGCGCGGCGTGAGAACGAGCTCGTCGTCGCGTCGCTCTTCGTCAACCCGGCGCAGTTCGACCAGAGCGCGGACCTCGCCGCGTACCCGCGCGACGAGGAAGCGGACGCGCGCATCGCGGAGGAGTGCGGCGTCGACATCCTCTTCGCACCGAGCGCC
>JBGPLW010000324.1:0-2997 GCA_041486645.1 Gaiellaceae bacterium
CGAGGAGCAGTGGGATGCGTACGCCGAGCGAGTCGTGCGCGAGGTTCGCGATCGCGTCGATCGAGGTCAGAAGCTGGATGAAGACGCCGACGAGCACGGCGTTCGCAACGGTTCCGACACCCGGCCTGCCGCCGAGCCGCCAGCCGATGAAGAGGACGACGACGCCGACCACGACGTTCGCCATCCCGAATGACAGGGGCGAGTGCTTCGACAAGCCCTGGTTCAGCACGTCCCACGGCGAGAGCCCGAGCTTCGACTCGAGGATGAACACGATGGCTAGCCCGAAAACCGCGAGACCGAAGACGAGGCTCGTGTACCGAGCGACGTAGCCGCCGCGCACACGCGGGTGCGTTCGCTTCACGGGAACGGATGCAGCGCTACAGCCCGAACGGATTGAAGGGCTTGGGGCTCGTCGAGACGAGAACGCCCTTCGTCTCGAGATAGAGCTCGAGCGTGTCGATCGAGAGCTCGCGGCCGAACCCCGACTGCTTGTAGCCGCCGAACGGGATGCCCGGGAACGCGGTGAACGGCATGTTGATGCCGACCATCCCGGACTTGATCTTCCCGGCGACGCGATGGCCGCGCGCCGGATCGCCCGTCCACACGGTTGCGAAGAGGCCGTACTTGCTGTCGTTCGCGATGCGGATCGCGTCCTTCTCGTCCTCGAACGGGATCACCGTCACGACCGGCCCGAAGATCTCCTCCTGCGCGACCGACATCGCATTCGAGACCTTCGCGAGCACCGTCGGCTGGTAGAACGCGCCCTTCCCTTCGGCGGGCGCGCCACCGGCGAGGAGCTCGGCGCCTTCCTCCATGCCGCGCTCGACGAAGCCGTGCACGCGATCGCGATGCGCCGTCGAGATGAGCGAGCCCATCTGCGTCTCCGGGTCGAGCGGGTCGCCGACGCGGATCTGTTTCGCGAGGTCGGCGAAGCGCGCGACGAACTCGTCGTAGAGCGACGTCTCGACGAGCACGCGCGAGCGCGCCTCGCAGCTCTGGCCCGCGGCGTAGTAGATCGACCACACCGAGCTCGGAATCGCGTCGTCGAGGTTTGCGTCGGCGAAGACGAGGTTCGGGCTCTTGCCGCCGAGCTCGAGCGTCAACCGCTTGATCGGATCGGAGCAGAGCCGCATGATCTCGCCGCCCGTCTTCGTCGAGCCGGTGAACGCGACCTTGTCGACGCCCGGATGCTTGACGAGATACGCGCCGGTCGTCGGGCCGTCACCCGGGACGATGTTGATCGCACCGGCGGGGAAGCCGACCTCGCCTGCAAGCTCCGCGAGTCGCAACACGCTGAGCGGCGTCTGCGGGTCGGGCTTCAGCACGACGGAACAGCCGGCGGCAAGCGCAGGCGAGAGCTTCCAGACGGCCATCAGGAGCGGGTAGTTCCACGGCACGATCTGCGCGCAGACGCCGACGGGCTCCTTCAACGAATACGTGAGAAGCGAACCGCCGATCGGGTTCGAGCGGCCGGAGATCGAGCCGAGCACCGACGCGAAGAAACGGAAATTCTCGACGGCGCCGCCGACCTCGGCCTTGACGGACGCGATCGCCTTGCCGACGTTGCGCGACTCGAGCTCGGCGAGCTCCTTGCGATTCGCGACGATCGCGTCGGCGAGCGCGTGCAGGAGGCGGGCGCGCTCATTCGGCGGCGTCTTCCCCCAGGGCCCGTCGAGCGCCGCGCGTGCCGCTGCGACGGCGCGGTCGACGTCGGCCTCGCCCGCCATCGCGGCACGGCCGAGCACCTCGCCGGTCGCGGGCTCGAAGACGTCCCTCGACTCGCCGGAGGCAGCCTCGCCGGGCTCCCCGTCGATGAAGAGCCCGTGCTCGTTGCCTGTCGCGACCGCCACGGAGGCTGACGATATCGGTTGACCGGCGGCCGACGCTCTGTGGCACAATGGGATCCGAGAACGGCTCCGGCGTTTGCCGGATCGTCTCAACGGACATCTATCGGATCCGACCGGCCGAGGAAAAGGAGACGAGCATGGGGAGCGCGATCGACGTCGAAGCGGCCCGGATCCCCGACCGGGATCAGCTCGTCCAGCTCCTCCGCGACCACGGCCTCGAGGCGGAGCCGATCGATGAGCTCAGCATCAAGGTGCCGTACCCCGACCACGAGCCGGAGAAGGGCGACGAGATCCTCGCGTACGTCGAAGGCGTCGTCATGGACCTCGGCGCCCAGATGATCCCGATCAAGCACGAGGGCGTGATCTACATCCGCCCGCCCGTCGGCTAGCGGCCATGCGAAAGTTAATCGTCCTCGGGGTCGCCGTCGGGGTCGTCGTCGTCACGAGCGCGATCGCGCTTGCCGCGGTCCCGGTCACCGTCTCGCCTGCAGACGGCCCTCCGAAGACGAACTTCACCGTCAAGTTCGCGGTCGACAGGGAGCTCTCGAGCGAGCGCTGGTTCACGGTCGAGGTCGTGAGCGCCGTCAAGCGGAACGATTGCGAGTATCAGGAGGCATCGGCCATCTCCTATGCCCCCAAAGGCCGGCGCGTCGCCGTCGTGCTTCGGCCCGTCGACAAATTCCGCTGGTGTGAGGGCGTGTACCGCGGGACAATCCACGTCGACCACCGCATCGGTTGCGGTCAAACAGGCCTCGATCTGGGCCCCTGCTCCGAACGAGGCCCGACCGTCGCGCGCTTCCGCTTCACCGTGACGCCCTGACGATCCAAAGCGGTGCCTGACACCGCTGCGCGGAGTCAGGCACCAGAGCGCTCGAAGAGCGCCGCCTGCCCCTGCCCGACGCCGACGCAGAGCGTCGCGAGTCCGTAGCGGCCGCCGCGGCGACGCAGCTCGTGCAGCAGCGAGACGACGAGGCGCGCGCCGCTCATGCCGAGCGGATGGCCGAGCGCGATCGCGCCGCCGTTCACGTTTACCTTCGCAGGGTCGAGGCCGAGCTCGCGGATCACCGGGATGCTCTGCGCGGCGAACGCCTCGTTCAGCTCGACGAGATCGAGCGCCGACACGTCGACTCCCGCCCGCGCGAGCAGCTTC
>JBGPLW010000325.1:0-2995 GCA_041486645.1 Gaiellaceae bacterium
ACCCTCGCCGGTGCCGACGGCGCCATCGGCTGCTGGAACGACAAGTACTACTGGAACTTCTGGCGTCCGATCGACGCGATTCGACTTGCGGCGACTGACGGCAACCCGGCGACGGAGGCCGACACCGCATGGCGGCCGCTCTTCGACCCGGCGACGCCGACGACGCCCGCCCTCGCGACGCCGAACTTCCCGGACCACCCGTCGGGGCACAGCTGCGTGAGCGGCGCGATCCTGAACACGATGCGGCGCTTCTTCGGCACCGACAAGATCGGGTTCGACATCGTGAGCTCGCGGTTCGCGGGCACGCCTGCACAGACCCGGCACTTCGACAGCTTCTCGAGTGCGCTCGACGAGGTGATCAACGCGCGCGTCTGGGGCGGCATCCACTTCCGCACCGCCGACGAGCAGGGCGCGAAGCTCGGCAGGACCGTCGCGAACTGGGAACACGCGCACTACTTCAAGTCGCTGAACGGCGAACAGGACAACGACCAACAAGGTGGCGACGACGACGATTGACGATCAAGGCAGGACGATGAACGACGAAGGCCCCGCTCACGCGGGGCCTTCGTCGAAGAACGAGAGAAGACCGAACTAGCTACGATGCGCCCCGCCGGAGGGGTGGCAGAGCGGTCGAATGCGGCGGTCTCGAAAACCGTTCGACGTGCAAGCGTCGCGGGGGTTCAAATCCCTCCCCCTCCGCTCCGAACGCGAAAACCCGCGCAGTCGCGCGGGTTTCTCGTTGGCTATGGCGCATACGGGGAAGGCTTCACCTGAATATCCGGTCGAGCCTGGTCTTGGTCGGCCTTGGCGATTCGAGTGCACTGAATCTTCTCGGCGTCGGTCAGCGGCTGAGCCCGCGGTTCGAGCGGATGGCAGACGACATACGTCGTGTGAAGCCTGTTGAAGTCGGGCAGCAACGAAGGCCACGGATAGAAGACGAGATGGACGAACAGGATCGCAAGCCACGTGGCGAGGAGAAGAGTGACGACGTGCGCGTGCTTCTCGAGGTTCCGGAGCGTCGCGAACAACGTCGGAAACGGCACGATCTTGCCGCGCCAGGCGAGCAGGCCGGGAAGGATCCCTCCGAAGAAGAAGATCAACCCGTAGAGGATCTCGCCGAACGTGTACTTGTCGTTCCTTGTCGCCGAGTGGGCGGCCACGATGCCGATGGTGAGCAGCACTGCGGCAGTTCCGAAGTACCAGGCGGCGGGGACACCGCTCGTCTTCCCGGCGGTCGTCACCCGGCCCGTGCCGTCGACGCCTCGCACGCTCGAGCCGGTACCCCGAACCGAAAGGACGGCGTGCGACGCAATCCAGACAATGAGGCCGACGACGATGAAGGAGACCCAGACATGCTCGGCTTCGAGGTGCCCGGTCATCCCCGAGATCGTCGGCCACGGCACGTGCCTGCTGTCGACCGCCGCCCAGATCTCCGGGATCGCGACGCCGGCTACGACGCCACCCCACACGATGTAGCCGAAGCCTTCCTCGGGGTTCTTCTTCGCCCAGTTGGTGAAGCGGCGTGGGGCAGCACGGCACCAGTGCATGAACCGGGGCCACAGACCGGTCAGCCACTTCTGGAAGCGGTGGACGACGGCACCCACTCGCGGCGGACGCTACAACCGCGCATGACCCACGTCCAGAAGCCGGGCGCTTCAGTCGTGCACGCGGGCGATCAGCTCGTGGCGGCGCAGCACCTTCACCGAGTGCCCTGCGAAGCGGACGTCGTGGCCCGCCTCCTTCAAGAACAGGACCTTGTCGCCGGGTGCGACGCCATCCGCCTCCGGCCCGACGGCGATGACGATGCCCGCGCTGCACTGTGTCTCCGCGCTCGCGGGGAGGATCAGGCCGGCCCGCGTCTCCGACTCCTCGTCCGTCGTCTCGACGACGAGGAAATCGTCGAGCGGCTCGAGCGTCATCGGGATCGGGCGCGGGTCTTCCAGCACGTTTTCACGATACTCCCGGGATGCCCTCGCCGTTCGTCGAGCTCGAGGTCGGCAGCCGACTCGTCAAGGTCACGAACCCGGACAAGGTCTACTTCCCGGCGCGCGGCGAGACGAAGCTCGATCTCGTCCGCTACTTCATCGCCGTCGGGGACGGGATCGTGCGCGCGCTCTACGAGCGCCCCTGCCAGCTGAAGCGGCAGCCCGAGGGAGTGGGCGGCGAGGTGATCTGGCAGAAGCGCGTCCCGGAGCGCCGGCCGGACTGGATCGAGACCGCGCGCGTCACGTTCCCGTCGGGCAGGCACGCCGACGAGCTCTGCGTCACCGAGGTTGCGCACGTCGTGTGGGCGGCGAATCTCGCGACGCTCGAGTTCGGCGCGTGGCCGTCGCGCCGCGCCGACCCCGAGAAGCCCGACGAGCTGCGGATCGACATCGACCCGCAGCCCGGCACAGGCTTCGCCGAGGCGAAGCAGGTGGCCGCGGTGGTGCGCGAGGTGCTCGACGAGATCGGCTACGTCGGCTGGCCGAAGACGAGCGGCAACCGCGGCGTCCACATCTACTGCCGCATCGAGCCGAACTGGGAGTTCGCCGTCGTCCGCCGCTGCGCGCTCGCTTTCGCGCGCGAGATCGAACGGCGCGCGCCGCAGCTCGTCACGACCGCGTGGTGGAAAGAGGAGCGCGGCGAGCGGGTGTTCGTCGACTACAACCAGAACGCGCGCGACCGCACGATCCTCTCCGCGTATTCCGTGCGTGGCCGGCCCGATGCGACAGTGTCCGCGCCGGTGCGGTGGGACGAGCTGCCCGACGTCGAGATGGAGGACTTCACGATCGCGACGATGCAGCCGCGGTTCGCGAGGCTCGGCGATCTGCACGCGGGCATCGACGACGCGGTCTGCGACCTGCGCGTGCTGCTCGAGTGGGTCGAGCGCGAAGAGACCGAAGGCCTCGGCGAGGCGCCGTACCCGCCGAACTTCCCGAAGATGCCGGGCGAGCCGAAGCGCGTTCAGCCGTCTAGGGCAAAGAAGAGGGATTAGCGCAACCAGGTTTCAACC
>JBGPLW010000326.1:0-2986 GCA_041486645.1 Gaiellaceae bacterium
CGTCCGTCCGCCGCCAGCCGTCCGCGAGCCACTCGAGCGTCGCGAGGAGGACCGACCACGCCTGCTCGAGAGCCGGCGCGCCGCCCTCGCGCGCCCGCAGCATTGCGTCGATCACCTCGCCATACACGTCGAGCTGCGGCTGCTCCGAGGCCGCGTTGCCGATCCGGACGGGTTGCGAGCCCTCATAGCCGGGAAGCCACTCGAGCTCTCGCTCGTCCAGCCGGCGCTCGCCGGCGATGCCGTACATGATCTGGACGTCTGCCGGCACGCCTGCCACTGCTCGCAGCAGCCATGCGCGCCACGCCTCCGCCTCTTCCGCGTAGCCCGAGCGGAGCATCGCTCCGAGCGTGAGCGCCGCATCACGCAGCCAGCAGTAGCGGTAATCCCAGTTGCGGCCGCCGCCGATCGCCTCCGGCAGCGACGTTGTCGGTGCGGCGACGATGCCCCCGGTCGGTGCGTACGTGAGCGCCTTCAGCACGCGCAGCGACTGCTCGACAGCCTCCCGGTAGCGACCGTCGTAGGTGCAGCGTCCGGACCAGTCGCGCCAGTAAGCCTCTGTCTCGCGCAGGGATTCGTCGGCGTCGACGTGGGCAGGCGCGTCGCGATGGGACGGATACCAGGTGAGCACGAAGGGCACGCGTTCACCCGCCGAGAGCGTGAACTCGGCGACGGTCGTGTAGTCCTCGCCATGCAACTCGATCGGCGTGCGCAGGCAGGCGGCATCGGGCCCCGCGACCGCACGCCACCCGTCGTCCGTCGTCCTGACCCACGGCACGATGCGTCCGTAGTCGAACCGAAGGACGAGCTCGCAGCGCATCGTCACGGTTCCCTCGCGGCACTCGGCGATGCGTGCGATGTCCGGAACGTCGTTTCTCGGAGGCATGAAGTCGGTCACGCAGGCGACGCCGTCTGCGGTCTCGAAGACGGTGTCGAGGACGAGGGTCTGCGGCCGGTAGCGCCGCGTGATCTCGCGCACCTCACCGGCCGGGGCGAGGCTCCAGCGCCCGTTGTCGGGCGTGCCGAGCAGCGCCGCGAAGCACGCCCCGGAGTCGAAGCGGGGGAAGCAGCACCAGTCGATCGACCCCTCGCGGCTGACGAGCGCGGCCGTCTGGAGGTCGCTGAGCAAAGCGTAGTCCTCGATGAGCGCTATCGGCTGCTCCTCCGTGCCGCGAGCGCGAGCGCCGTGTTGAGCGCGGAGATCGCCGTGATCGCGATGCCGGCACGGCGCGGCACCTTGCCGCTTGCCGCCGCGAGTGCAGCCGCGATCGTGTCGCTCGCATGGACGAACGGCGCGGCGCGTACGGCTCTTGGATCGTTGCGGAGCAGGTCGCGGCCGATCAGCACCGTTCGCACCCCGAACATGCGGAGTGCGTACAGGAGCGCCGGGCTCTCCGCGGGGTCGGCGCCGAGCCGCTCGGCGAGACGCGACGGGGCGAGGAGTGCGACCGTGCCGTTGGCGATGCGGATCGTTCCGAGCAGGAACCGCGCCGCCGCCATCACGCCGCTCCGGTGCGGCCGGGCCACCAGCTGCGCTCGCCCACGATCCACGCGAGGGCGGGCACGAGGAGGGAGCGGACGACGAAGGTGTCGAGCAGGACGCCGAGTGCGACTGCAAAACCGACCTGGAAGAGCAGCCAGATCGGCAGCACGGTCAGCGTCGCGAACGTCCCCGCGAGGATCAGCCCGGCGCTCGTGATGACGGGGCCCGTCGTCACGAGCGCGCGCAGCGTGCCGGCACGCATCCCGAGGCGCGCGCCTTCCTCGCGCACGCTGCTCATGAGAAAGATCGTGTAGTCGGAGCCGAGCGCGACGAGGAAGATGAAGATGAAGAGCGGCACCTCCGGGTCGAAGCCGCTCTGGCCGAACACGTAGCGGAACGCGAGCACGGAGAGACCGAAGCTGCCGAGGAAGGAGAGGACGACGCTCGCAAGGAGGTAGAGCGGGGCGACGACCGCGCGCAGCAGGGCGACGAGCATGAGGAGGACGACGCCGAGCACGAGCGGGATGAGGACCTTCAGGTCGCGGCTCGAGCTCGACTGGTAGTCGAGCCGCGCTGCGCTTCCGTGTCCCACGAGCGCGGTGACGCCGTCGCCGAGGCCGGAGAGATCGGTGCGGATCGTCTTCACCCGGTCGAGGGCTGCGCCGCCGTACGGATCGTCCGCGAACGCCGCGCGCACTGCGGCGATCCGCCCGTCGCGTGAGCGCTGACCGGTGTCCGCGACGCCCGCGACACCTGCGACGCCTGCGACCTTGCGTGAGACGGCTGCGACGTCGGCGGCAGTCACGGGCCGGTCCTGCCGCTCGACGAGCACCGTGAGCGGCGCCAGCGATCCGGCCGGGAACGCCGAGAGGAGAACGCGCTCGCCCTGCTTGCTGTCCGGGTTCTTCCGGAACTGGGCGGTCGGGTCGATGTTCACGTGATAGGCGAGTGCCCCGAACGCGCACCCGCCGAGCGCGACGACCGCAGCCGCGAGCGCGACTCCCGGGCGCGAGCGGACGCGGGTGCCGACGCGTCCCCACAGGCTCGCCTCCGGATCGAGATCCCGGGGACGCCGCGCGCCGAACGCGACCCTGCCGCTCGTCGGCCAGAATCCCCGCCGGCCGAGCAGCGTGAGGAGAGCGGGGAGGAGAGTGAGCCCGGCGAGCATCACGACCGTGATCCCGATCGCGTTCACCGGGCCGAGTGTGTGGTTGAGGCCGAGCGTCGCCGCGAGCATGGCGAGGAGGGCGAGGCCGACGGTCGCGCCGCTCGCGAAGATGGCGGGCCCCGCGGCCTCGACCGCGCCGCGCAGCGCCTCGTGCTTGTCCTGTGTCGTCCGGAGCGCTGCGCGGTAGCGCGAGACGAGGAGCAGGCAGTAGTCGGTGCCTGCCCCGAACATCAGTACGAGCAGCAGCGACACAGCCGTCGAGTCGACGTTGATCGCACCGCTCCGTGCGAGCAGATAGATGATCCCGGAGGCCACGGAGTACGCAAGCCCGACGGTGA
>JBGPLW010000327.1:0-2974 GCA_041486645.1 Gaiellaceae bacterium
CGGCGCGATCCAGTCGACGGACGACGTCCCGTCGAGACTCTGGAAGTTCTTCTGCTGCGTCTCGAGCACGGGGATGAGATCCGAGCTGACGTACGTCCTGAACTGCGGCACGCTCTGCACGGGCGAGCCGTCGAAGCGCGTGAGCCCGCCGATGCCCTTGATCTGGTTCCAGCCGCCGGTCACCGTCGGCAGGTTCGTGATCGACTGTGTGAGCCCCGGGAAGTTCGCCTTCAGCGCCCCGACGAGTTGCGCCTGCGACACCTTGAGCGTCTTCTCGAGGAACGCGAGCAGGCCGGGCAGCTCCGACGTGACCGACGACAGCGGGATCGTCTCCAGGAGCGCCGTCGTGTGGGGGAAATTCTTCTTCAGCGCGGCGACGACCGCGGCCTGCGAAAGACCGGTCTTCTGCGACACGAACGCGATCAGCTTCGGCACCTCTGCGACGGCCGCCCCCTGCGAGGTCATGATCGGATCCGCCACGTCGACGTTCTTCGAGATGATGTTGATCCCGGCGCGGGCGCCGGTGAGACGCGGAGTGGCGAACGCCGGCTTGGCCGCGTTCAGGACCTTCTGCCCGTCGTTGAGACGCGGGATGAGGTTCAGGCCGAGGACGACGGTCACGACCAGGACGCCGACCACGAGCACGACGACCCACTGCAGAACTCCGGACCGGCTGCCGCTCTTTCCTTGCATGACGAGCCTCCTCACGCGCTGGCTCCCGCGGACGTCGTCGACGCAGTCTCCGGAGCCCGAACCTACCACCCTACGGGCGAGGCTGTCGGGCCAACCAATCTGACCGGGCGCATCTCGAGCACCGGCGGCGGGTCATGATTACGGCGTGCCTGGGGTTTCTGACTTCCGCTACCTCGTCGTTGCGCACACGCACTGGGACCGCGAGTGGTATGTCCCTTTCGAGGTCTTCCGTCTGCGGCTCGGGCACGTCGTCGACGGCGTGCTCGACGTGCTCGAGCGCGACGACGCCTTTCGCTCCTTCACCCTCGACGGGCAGGCGATCCTGCTCGAGGACTACGTCGAGCTGCGACCTGAGCAGGAGCCGCGACTGCGCACGCTGCTGGCCGCCGGGCGGCTCGAGGTGGGCCCCTGGTACGTCCTTCCGGACGAGCTGCTTGTCGGCGGTGAGTCGCTCGTGCGGAACCTCCTGCTCGGCCGGCGCGTTTGCCGCCGGTTCGGCGTCGAGCCCACATCTGCAGGGTACGAGCCCGACAGCTTCGGCCATCCGGCGCAGCTGCCGCAGGTGCTGGCCGGCTTCGGGATCGAGACGTTCTTCTTCTCCCGCGGCCTCGGCGACCAGCTTGACGACGTTGGCGTCGTCTTCCGCTGGCGAGCGGCGGGCGCGGAGGTGGTCGCTCACCAGGCGCTGCCGCACTATGACAACTTCGCCCGGCTGGCCTCCGGCGACGATGCTGCGGCGCGGATCGAGCAGATCGTCGAGCGCTTCGGCGCGCTGCTCGAGCGGGCGGGCCGCGACACGATCGTGCTTGCGAACGGCTCCGATCACCTTCCGATCGAGCCGCGGCTCCCGCGCTATTGCGCCGAGCTCGAGCGACGCTTCTCCGGCACGACGTTCACTATCGGGGGCTACTCGGACGTGCCGGCGCGCGCCGACGGGCTACCGGTCTACGAAGGCGAGCTCGTGGGAAGCCGGCTGCAGAACCTCCTGCGCGGCGTCAACTCTGCACGGATCTACCTCAAGCAGGCAAACGAACGCGCGGAGCGGCGGCTGCTCGCCGCGGAGACAGCCGCCGCGCTGCGGACGCTGAGGGACGCCACGCCGTTTCCGGCGGCGGACATACGGCTCGCCTGGCGCGACCTGCTGCGCAACCACCCGCACGACTCGATCTGCGGCTGCTCCTGTGACGAGGTGCACCGCGACATGCTCGTCCGCTATGCGCAGCTCGACCGTACGGTCGAGCAGGTCGAGCGCGAAGCGCTCGGCGTCGGCGGCGCCCTCGTCAACACGCTCCCGTTTCGCCGCGCGCGGCTCGTCGGCGACCGGCTCGTCGAGCTCGGCGGCTTCGAAGGCCGCCGCGTCGAGCCGCAACGACGGGAGGAGAGGCTTCGCGTCGAGGTTGCAGACGACGGCACGCTCTCGGTGACCGACCGGCGCACCGGCCACCGCTTCGACGGTCTCCACGTGCTCGAGGACGAGCCGGACACGGGTGACCTCTACACGTTCTGCCCGGGCGGCCCCGCTCGACGCGCTGCATTCGCTGGTGCGCACGTCATCCGCGACGACGACCTCATGCGCGAGCTGGTCGTCGAGTACGAGCTCCCCGGGATGCGGATCCAGACGATCGTGCGGGCCGTGCATGGACTCGACCGCGTCGAGCTGCGCACCACGGTCGAGAACGAGGCGGGCGACCACCGACTACGGGTCCTCCTCCCCGTTTTCACCGACGAGCGAGAGATACGCGCCGAGAGCCAGTTCGCGATCGTGCGGCGGCCGCTTCAGCCGCCGCCGCCGCGCGCCGAGTGGGTGGAGCCACCCGTCCCCACGGCGCACACGCTCGGCAGCGTTGCGCTCGGCCCGCTCGCCGTGCTGACGAAGGGACTGCCCGAATACGAAGCGGGGACGGATGGGCTGCGGCTGACGCTCCTCCGCTGCGTCGGGACGATCTCGCGTCCGAGCGGGCTGTCGACGCGGCCGATCGCCGCAGGGCCGGACCTCGCGACGCCTGAAGGGCAGTGTCTCGGCACGCACGTGCTCGAGTACGCGCTCCGTTTCGACGCCGACCGCCTCTCCGACGCCGCGCTCATCCGCGCCGGCCAGGACTACCGCACCGAGTTCCTCGTCGGCGACCCGTTCGAGCCGCCGCTCGCCGTCGACGGCGACGTCGTGTTCAGCTGCCTGAAGGGCGCCGAGACCGGCGACGGCGTCGTGCTTCGCGTCTTCAACCCGAACGCCACAGCGGAACGGCTAGAACTGCGCGGCGTACAACCCGTGCGCATCAGA
>JBGPLW010000328.1:0-2969 GCA_041486645.1 Gaiellaceae bacterium
CTTCGCGGGCGACACGTGCGTGTTCGGCGACATGCAGCTGATCGGCCGCATCTACAAGCCCGACCTCGTCGTCATCCCGATCGGCGACCACTACACGATGGGGCCGAGAGAAGCCGCCGTCGCGGTCGAGCTCCTCGGCGTGAAGCGCGTCGTGCCGTGCCACTGGGGGACGTTCCCTGTCCTGACCGGCACGCCGGACGCGCTGCGCGCGCTCGTTCCGAGCGACTTCACGATCGAGAGCGTCGAGCCCGGCGGCGCGGTGACGGTGTGAGAGAGCGCTGGTTCGGTGCGACGGGACGGCGCGTGCCCGAGCTCGCAGTCGAGGGCGAGCTCGACGTGAGCGACGCCCTCGTGCTCGACGACGTGAGCGACTTGCAGCGCCTCCACGACGCGTTCGAGGCCGGCACACCGGTCGTCGTGCGAGCGTCGTCGGCCTCGGAGATCAAGGCGGCGCTCGCGCGGCCGGAAGTCGCGTGCGCGCTCATCCCCGCCGACAGGCCCGATCTGCTCGCGCTCGACCTCACCGAGTTGACCTACGGGTGATCGTCGCGACGTACTCGATCGCCGCGTGCGACCTCGGCGCGTCGCAGTGGGGCGTCGCGGTGCAGTCGAAGTTCCTCGCGGTCGGCTCGGTTGTGCCGTGGGCGGAACCGCACGTCGGCGCGGTCGCGACACAGGCGTACGCGAACCCGCGCTACGGGCCCGACGGCCTCGCGCTGCTGCGCGACGACGTCCCCGCCGCGGAGGTTGTGCGCCGGCTCATCGAGGCCGACGACGGCCGCGACGAACGGCAGCTCGGCGTCGTCGACCGTCACGGCGGCTCCGCGTCGCATACGGGCCGCGCGTGCCTCGATTGGGCGGGCCACCGCAACGGCAGCGGCTACGCGGCGCAGGGCAACATCCTCGTCGGCGCGGAGACGGTCGACGCGCTCGCGGACACGTTCGAGTCGACCACGGGCCGGCCGCTCGCGCACCGCCTGATCGACTGCCTCACGGCGGCGCAGGCCGCGGGCGGCGACCGGCGCGGCCAACAGGCGGCGTCGCTTCTCATCGTCGAGCGTGACGGCGGCTACGCGCGCCTGTCGGACGTCGTCGTCGACCTGCGGGTCGACGACCACCCGCGCCCGGTCGACGAGCTCCGCCGTCTGCTCGGACTCCACGACCAGCTCTTCGGCCGCACGCCGCGCGAGGACTGGCTGCCGCTCCAGGGCGAGCTCCGCACCGAGGTCGACGAGCGGCTCGCCGCACTCGGCTACGCGTCGCTCGACGCGTGGGCCGGCGTCGCGAACCTCGAGGACCGCGTCGACGGCGAGAACGAGATCGATCCTGTGGTGCTCGAGGCGCTACGGCAGGCCTACCGGCTGACGGTTGTCCAATAAGACACCGTACGGCTGGCCAGTTGCACCCAAGGTCGCCCACACCGTAGGTTCGCCCAGGGTTGTGGGCATCGGCTCAGGGCCTCGCCGGAGTCGAGCCGGTAGCGCGGCTGGCCGCAGCCTGTCGTTGCCGGTCGGCTCCGGCTGCGCATTTCGCAGTGCCTGTGGAAAGTCGCGTGTGGAAAAGTGGATAACTTGATCGGGCCGGTCAGATAGGGGACAATTGTGGGCAAGGGCCGTTTCGATTGTGGGTGAGCCTTCGTGCTCCAAGCGGCACCCACGGTCGGTTCGGCCTTTTCTCTGTGCCTCGTTCCGGCCGGCCGAGAACCATCCGCACGGCCAGTAGTCGTCGGGGCTCTCCGGAGCGACAACATGCGCAAAGGAGGGCTCGATGAGCAAGGAACGAACCCGCGTTCCCATTCCGCGCATCAAGCTGGTCGCCGCCGGGTCGATCGCCGCCTATGCGGCAGCCTCCGCGGCGATCATCTGGCGGGTCCCAAAGTGAACGCTGTGGCTGCGGCGGTATCCCCCAGCGGTCGTATCAAAGCGATTCTCGACAGCCTGATCGACGAGCGCAGACGGCTGCGGGCCGACCCGCACGACGAGTCGCTGCTCGCCGCGAACCGGATTGCCATCGTCTACTGGCGAGAGCAGCTCGAACAAAACGACGCCGGCGGGATCGCGCGGGTTCAGGCTGATCCTGAGGCGTGACGCAGGCCCGCCGGGGGGTTCTAGACTCGCTCGCATGAAGGTCCTGAGCCTCGAGGACATCGAGGGCATCCCTGTACTCGGCTCGCTCGTCTGGAAGCCGGTACGCAAACCACTTGGCGTCACCGCGTTCGGGATCAACGCGTATACCGCCGCCAACGCAGGCGACGAGGTCGTCGAGGAGCACACGGAGGAGCAGCTCGGCCACGAAGAGATCTATTTCGTGCACCGGGGCCATGCTGTCTTCACGATCGACGGCGAGGAGGTCGAGGCACCGGCGGGAACGATGGTCTACCTCGACGACGTGAGCCAGAGGAGGCATGCGATCGCGAGGGAGGCCGGCACGACGGTGATCGCGATCGGCGGCGTCCCGGGTACGCACGAGCTCTCGGCCTGGGAGTACTTCTTCCCGGCCCTACCGGCGATGCGCGAGGGAGACTACGACACCGCTCGCGACATCCTCGAGGAGAACCTGAAGGAGAAGGACGCTCCGGTCATGCACTACCAACTCGCCTGCGTCGAGGCCCTGGCCGGGAACCGCGACCGCGCCCTCGAGGAATTGATGATCGCGACTGACGGCTCTGATCGGCTACGAGCGCACGCTCGCACAGATGAGGATTTCGCTTCGATTCGCGACGATCCACGCTTTCCGTCCTAGTCGAAGCCGGCGGGCTGGGCGGGATGGACGAGCGTCATCCGCCTTGCCTGTTGCCACCCGACCCGGGCAACCGCACCCCATGCGCGCGCATGAGCGGCACCGGATCCGCCTCCGGCCGGGCGACGAGCAGCACGGCGCCGTCCCCCGGCTCGGCGACGAGCGAGTCGACGAGGAGCTGGAGCCCGACCGCGAGCGCGAACGCCTTGTGCCACTGCTCGCCGCCGAAC
>JBGPLW010000329.1:0-2964 GCA_041486645.1 Gaiellaceae bacterium
CACTATGCCGACGGGTACTACGCCGCCTTCTTCCATGACCCTGATGGGATCAAGCTCGAGGTGGCGCACGAGCCGACGCGGGCGGACACGACGGCGGCGTGACGCCCACGTTGTCGCGCTCGACGCCTCTTCTGCGGCCCCTGGCTTAGACTCGCCTGGTGCGGCGAGTTCTGATCCTCGGAGCAGGCTTTGGCGGCCTCGAGCTCGCGACGACGTTGTCGGAGGAGGCGGGCGGCGACGTCGATGTAGTCCTGATCGACAAGAGCGACGCATTCGTGTTCGGATACTCGAAGCTCGACGTGATGTTCGGGCGCACGACACTCGAAGCTGTTCGCCTCCCGTACCGCGACATCGCGAAGGCAGGTGTGCATTTCGTCCAGGAGACGATCATCGCGATCGATCCGGAGGCGCGCCGCGTGACTACCGATGCCGGCGTGCACGACGCCGACGTTCTGGTCGTGGCGCTCGGGGCCGACTACGACTTCGAGGCGACGCCCGGGCTCGCGTCAGCGGGCAACGAGTTCTACTCCGTCG
This sequence comes from Gaiellaceae bacterium, assembly GCA_041486645.1. Classification (GTDB taxonomy): domain Bacteria; phylum Actinomycetota; class Thermoleophilia; order Gaiellales; family Gaiellaceae; genus Palsa-739. The sequence goes on from JBGPLW010000329.1 coordinate 535, forward strand.
CCGGCGCGGAGCGGCTGGCCGAGCTGCTGCCCACGTTCTCGAGCGGCCGCGCGATCATCGGCGTCTGCGGGGCGCCGTTCAAGTGCCCGCCCGCGCCCAGCGAGGCCGCCTTGCTGTTGCACGACTACCTCTCGGCGCGCGGCGTCCGCGATGCCTGTGAGATCTCGATCGTGATTCCGTTCGGGACGCCCGTGCCGCCGTCGCCGGACACATCCGAGGCGCTGGTCGCCGCGTTCGCGGAGCGCGGCATCGAATTCGTCGCCGGGCGCCGCGTCGCGTCGCTCGACGCCGGCCGCAGCGTCGCCGTGCTCGACGACGGGACCGAGATGCCCTTCGACCTCTTCCTCGGCGTCCCCAAGCACCGTGCCCCCGACGTCGTGATCGCGAGCGGCATGACCGAAGACGGTTACGTGCCCGTGGAGCCGACGACGCTCGAAACCCGGTTTCCCGGCGTGTACGCCGTCGGGGACGTCGCGACGATCGGCGTGCCGAAGGCGGGCGTCTTCGCGGAGGGAGCAGCACGTGTCGTCGCCGCTTCCATCGTCACGAGCCTTCGCGGCGGCGAGCAGCCCGGCGCGTACGGCGGTCGCGGCTCGTGTTACATCGAGTTCGGCGGCGGCCGTGTCGGCCGCGTCGACGTGGACTTCTTCTCCGGGCCGAAGCCGACCGGCACCTACCGCGAGGCGTCCACCGCACTCGTTGCCGAAAAGCACGAGTTCGGCTCGAGCCGGCGCGCTCGCTGGTTCGGGCACTGAGCCGCGCGTCGGCGGTCAGTCGAGGTGCGGGCTCTCCTGGCGCTGTCCAGGCTCGTGATACCGCCCGGCATGGTGCGAGAGCGGGCTCAACTCGAAGAGCGCGTACGCCACGACAGCCAGGATCGCGACGACAACCACCATCGTGATCGCGGTGATCATGCCTCCTCCTTCCGGTTCTCGTGCCCTCTCCCCATGCCGGGTCGCGCGTTATCCGGGAGAACCCCGATCTGCTATCAGCGAAAACGCGTCGTGGTTGTCGTAACGCCCGCCCCTTAGTCTTCACGGTTCGATGTCGTTGGAGCACGCCGATGTTCCCGAGCCCTCCCGTCGCGGAGTGACCGTGAACCGGCCGGCGCTCCGGGTCGCGACGCCCGCCGACGAAGCCACTCTCGACGCACTGATGAAGCAGTCCGCAGCGGCGCTCTTCCCGCGCTTCTACGACGAAGCGACGTCGCCGAGCGCCGTGCTCTACGTCGCGCAGATCGACCCGATGCTGCTCGGGGACGGAACGTACTACGTGCTCGAGGCAGGCGGTGAAGCCGTCGCGTGCGGCGGCTGGAGTCGCCGCGACCGGCTCTACACCGGGAGCGGCGATGCCGCCGGCGACGCCCGCGAGCTCGATCCGGCGACCGAGCCGGCGCGCGTGCGCGCGATGTTCGTGCGCGACGACTGGACGCGCCGCGGCCTCGGACGCCGAATCCTCGAGGAGTGCGAGACAGCGGCCGACCGTGAGGGCTTTCGCACCATGTCGCTCATGGCGACGCTGCCCGGCGTGCCGCTCTACCTCGCGTACGGCTTCCGCCCGCTCGAGGAGACCGAGGTGGTTCTCCCGGATGGCGTCGCGCTCCCGTGCGTCTCGATGGAGAAGGAGCTCAGCGGCACGTCTTACAGAGGCCTGTGACCTCGATGCGGTGATCGGTTGCGACGAACCCGTGCCGACGGCTTACCTCGTCGACCCATTCGCCGAGCCCACACTGATCGATCTCGACGACGCGGTGGCACTTCGAGCACGTGAGATGGTGATGATGAGCCTCGCTGCACAGCCGGTAGCAGAGCTCCGTTCCGTGATGTGACAGCGAGTCGATGACGCCCTTCTCACTGAGCACGGCCAGCGTGCGGTAGACGGTCGCGAGCCCCGTTCCGGAGTCACGCTCCCGCAGCCGCCGCCAGAGCGCCTGAGCAGTCACGTCGTCGCGCTCCCGGGCGAGCTCGCGGAGCACCTCGAGCCGCTGCTTCGTCACGCGGACGCCCTTGCCCGCGAGCAGCCCGGCGAAGTCGAGCTCGGCTTGCGCACCCTTGGCCATGGCCCGTATGCTAGCGCTTCATGCGAATGAGAACCATTCTCGTACTGACGGCAATCCCGGCCCTCGCGGCAGCCTGCGGCGGCGGTTCGCCCGCGGGCTCCGCCTTGCCGGTCGTCGCCTCGACGAACGTCTACGGCGACATTGCGGGTCAGATCGGCGGGGCGAACGTCGCCGTGACGTCGATCCTCAGCGATCCGAACGCCGACCCCCACCTCTTCGAGCCCGGCACCCGTAACGGACTTGCGGTCGCGCAGGCGCGGCTCCTGATCGAGAACGGTGTCGGCTACGACGACTTCATGGGACGGCTCGCGCGCGCCGCCCCGAGCAAGCATCGTGTCGACGTGTCGATCGGCGACGCACTCGGCGTTCGC
>JBGPLW010000330.1:0-2931 GCA_041486645.1 Gaiellaceae bacterium
GCCCGTGCTCGGCGTGTGTCTCGGCGTGCAGCTTCTTGCGCGCGCCGCCGGCGCATGGGTCGGTCGCATCCCCGGCGGCCCCGAGCTCGGCTGGTGTCCAGTCGAGCTGACGGACGCGGGTGCGGACGATCCTGTCCTCGGCGCGCTGCCGCCGACGTTCGAGGCGCTCCAGTGGCATCACTACACGTACGGGTTGCCGGCCGGTGCCGTCGAGCTCGCGCGCAGCCCCGCGTGCACGCAGGCGTTCCGCCTCGGCGACGCGTGCTGGGGCGTGCAGTTCCATCCCGAGGTGACGGCGGAGCAGCTCGAAGGCTGGATCGCCGACGACGAGGACCCGCCGCCCGACCCCGCGACGTTGCGCGCGGAGATCCCGCAGAAGATCGGCGCGTGGAACGACCTCGGGCGCTCGCTCTGCGCGGCGTTTCTCACCGCTGCCGAGCGGGTGCTCGCCCACGCCGCTTAGCTGCGAGCCGTTCGCACGATCCCGCGAAACAGCGCGCCGACGCAGGTGAGCACGGCCAACACGAGTCCGAGCGGGAGAACGAACGACTCCACGCTCCATCGCACAGGCCAGTCGACCGTGCGGTAGCGATGCTCGGTGACGGGGTCATAGAGGGCGACGGTGTCGCCGTTCCACCGTTCGAGAAGCACGCGGGTTCCACGAGCGGGGCTCGCTCCACCGCGCAGGTTGAGAGTCGTCGAGCGCAACCCGTCGTCGTAGGTAACGCTGACGTCGACGTCCGTCGGCTTGGGCTCGACGACGCCGCGCTCGCGCGTGAAGCATCGCCCCGTTTGGGCGGCGCGGCAGTTGACGGCGAGGTCGGGCTTGGCGAACCCGTCGACGACACGGACGATCTCCGCGGCGCCCACCAGGCCGGCGAACAGCAGCAACACGACGAGAGCGCTGACCTTGAGCCCCTTCACTGACGCCCGACGTCGTCGTATGCCTCCTGGAGCGCATCTGCAGCGGCGCCGACCTCGCGCCGGAGGTCGCGGACTTGCTCGGCGACGCGGCGCTGTTCGCCCGCCTCCTCCTCGACGCTCATGCGGACGATCTGCGCATGGATCGCACCCAGCGTCGCCGCGAGGTGCTCCATCTGGGCGTCGAAGCGTGACAACTGGCGCTCGAGCTGTGCGCGCGCAGCGAGCTGCTCCTCGAGGGCGGCGATCGCCTGCGCGTTCGCATTCGCGACGGACGCATCCTCGGACGTCGCCGCCTGCAGTCGTTCGAGGCGCGCGCGCACCGAGCTCTCGTCCTGTTCGGAGAGGTAGCCGTACACGAGGTCGGCGTGCCGGGCAAGCTGCTCGAGCGCCTTCATCAGCCGCTCGACCTCAGTGCTCACGTCGACGAGCGGGACGTGGGTCTCGGCGATCGCCTTGCGGATCCGGCGCTCCTCCGTGCGCGCAAGCTCGACCTTTTCGGTCACCGGCGCCGCGAGAAACGGGAGCGGGTCGGCCGGCGGGAGGCCGCGCGTCCGCGCTCTCGCATAGGTCTTCTCGCCGACCACCGCCGCGCGTTCGGCGTCGAGTGAGGTCGCAACGACCATCGACGCATAGACGAGCAGCGCAACCGGCAGGAGCCAGACGGTCGAGAGAGCTATCGCCGCGACGAGGACCGCAAGCGCGACGCCGACGTTGAGCGGGCGCTTCGCCGCGGCGAGCACGATCTCGCGCGCGAGCACCCGCCGGGTGACGGGCAGCCGCTCCATCTCAGAAGAAGCTCGAGATCTGCCGGTATACGCCCTCGATCTCCTTCGGATCGCCGGTGTAGCCCTTGCCCCCGGACGCCGCGGCGATCGACTCGAGCACGCTCCGGTTCGCTTCGCTGCCGTACGCGATCGTGAACACCCGGATGTTCTTCTCTTGGTCCTCGCCCCGGCGGCGGAGCGACGAGATCACCTGCGCGGCCTTCAGCCGTGACTCGTTGTCGTCCCCGTCCGTGAGCACCACGACCGCGTTGATGCGCGTCTGGTCGTGCAGCCCGGCGATCAGGTCGACGGCGCGGGCGGTGGCGTCGTACACGGCCGTGCCACCCCCCGGGACGAGCCGGTTCACCGACTGGACGAGCAACGCCCGGTTCGAGCGCATCTCGCCGATCGGGACGATCACGTTGACGTGCTCCGAGAAGGTCAGCAGCCCGACGCGGTCGCGCGGCGAGAACTGGCGCAGGAACACCCGCAGGCCCTGCTGGGCCTGCTCGAGCCTGCCGCCGTCGCCCATCGAGCCGGAGACGTCGACGACGACTGCGACGTTCGCCGGCTTGCGGTCCTCGTGCCACGCGCTCTTGATCGCGGCGAGGACGCGCGGCTCGGGCAGGGCGAGCACGATTCGCGGCTGCGTCGGATCGACGAGATGCGCGCGGTCGATCGGCGCGGCAGCCTGTTTCGATGGGTCTCCCGGCCGGTAGCCGTACCGGGCGGCGAGCGCCGGCGTGATCTTCGTCGCAATCCAGCGCTCGAACACGGTCGCGCCGCGCACCTGCAGGCCGGTCACCCACGGTGCATGGAGCGTGATCAGCGGATTGTCGAAATAGAACGTGCCTTCCGCGGGATACACCGCCACGAGCGGCATCGCGCTCTTCCGCCGCGTGCGGTTGTAGTCGAGCAGCGTCACTTCCTCCATCGCGACCGCGGAGACATAGCCGGGGCCGTGCGCCTTCAACTGGTCGACGAAGAACGAGCCGGTGTCGCCGTAGTGCACGATCGACTGCTGCACCTGCCGCACTTGCTTGCGCACGGAGGGACGTTGGACGTCGTCGACGGTGAGGCCATCGCGCTTCCCGGTGGCTGTGTAGTACTGCGCGACGACGAAGCTGAGCCCGGAGGTCGAGAAGTCGGGGTTCGTGTGACCGAGCTTGAAGCTGCCGAACGTCGGCAGCCCGTACGACGCCCAGCCCTCCTTGCTCGTCGCAAGCTTCAAGACCTGTGCGAA
>JBGPLW010000331.1:0-2920 GCA_041486645.1 Gaiellaceae bacterium
CTGGTGGGAGACCGCGGAGGCCTCCATCTCGACGGCTCCGGCGAGCTCGCTCACCGCGGAGGCGCCGCGGCGGAGCTCGCCGAGGATGCGCACGCGGCTCGGAGTGGCGAGCGCCTGCATCGTCTCGGCCACCTGGCGGGCGGTCGGGGCATCGAGCGCAGGCGGGGCGACATGCTCTGAGGTTCGGTGGCCGATGCGCTGGACAATAGCTGAACGGCTGTGCAGGCATTCATGTTTTGTCTCTGGATAGAATGCGAAACCGTGGTTACAGCATCGGTTGCGAGGAGCGCGCAGCGGGGCCAGTGGGTGCTGCTCGCGTACCGCCTGCCGCGGGAGCCGTCTTCCCCGCGGATCGCGCTCTGGCGCAAGCTGAAGCGGCTCGGCGCGGTGCAGCTCCTCGACGGGCTCGTCGCGCTGCCGCTCGACAGCCGCAACCGCGAGCAGTTCGAGTGGCTTGCCGACGACGTCGCGGAGGTCGGGGGCGAGGTGACGATCTGGATCGGTGAGGTGGCGTCGGCGGCGCAGGAGCGCACCCTCGTCACCGCGATGCGCGCACAGGTCGCCGCCGACTACGCCCGCGTGAGTCACGAGGCGCTTGCAGCGTCAAACGAGCTGCCGGGGCAGCGCAAGCGCACGCTCGGCCGGCTGCGCCGCGAGCTACGGCGGATCCGCGCACGTGACTACTTTCCGCCGGCCGAGCGTGAGTCGGCGCAGCAGGCGGTGGAGCAGTTGGCGGCGCTCGTCGAGGAGCCCGTCGGATGAAGTGGGCGACGCGTAAGCACTGTCACGTCGATCGAGCTGCGTGCGCGTGGCTGATCCGCCGCTTCGTCGACGAGGATGCTGAGTTCGTCTTCGTCGACGGCCCGTCGGAGGTGCCGGCCGATGCGACACCGTTCGACATGCGCGGGGTGGAGCTGTCGCACCATGGCGGCGATTGCAGCTTCGAGACCTTCCTGCGTCGCTACGACCTCGACGACCCGGTGCTCTGGGACATTGCCCGCGTCGTGCACGAGGCCGATCTTGCAGACGAGCGCTACGACGCACCCGAGGCGGCCGGTCTCGATGTGCTCCTGCGTGGACTTTCGATGACGAACGACGACGAAAGGATGCTCGAGTTGACCGCACCATTGTTCGAAGGGTTCTACGAGTTCAAGAGACGCGCATTGCTGCTCGGCCGGGAGCCGTCCTGATGCCGACGTGGGGTGCGGTCATCTGGGGTGTCGCGGCCTCCGGCGTCGTCGCCGTCGCCGCGGTTGCACTTCTGTGGCGTGAGCGGCGGCCGAGTGTTCTCGCCGCAACCGCGGTCGCCGCGGTGCTGGGCCCACTCGCGTGGGATCTGATCCTGCGCCACACGGGCGGCGACTTCTTCGTCGACGCCCCCGGCTACGTCTTCCCGGTCAGCTTCGAGGACACGGGCTCTGGCGTGTTCGCGACCGCGATCGGGGCGCTCGTGCTCGGCCTCGGCCCGCTTCGCGCCGCGAGCGGACGCCGCGTCACGCTCACCGCTCTCGTGTGCGGCCTCGCTGCATTGCTCGTCGACACCTATCTCTACTAACGCGAAAGGAGGCCGACAATGAAGTGGATCACGAGAGAGCGGCCGAAGACCGACAGGATTGCGTGCCCGTGGCTGATCAAGAACTTCATCGACCCGGATGCCGAGTTCGTCTACGTACCGGCGGATCAGGTGCTCGAGACGGCCGCGCGCGACGGCGGCCACTCGTACGACGCACCCGGCGCGACCTACACCCACCGCGACGGCCTGTGTTCGTTCGAGGTGCTCGTCGAGGATCACAAGCTCGACGATCCGGCGCTGAAGCTGCTTTCGCGGATCGTCCACGGCGCGGACGTCGCGGACGATCGCGACGCGACACCGCAGTCGCGCGGCCTCCTGGCGGTGGCCGAGGGGTTCCACCTGCTCGACCTCGGCGACCATCGGCAGCTCGAGCTCTCGTTGCCCGTGTACGACGCCCTCTACGCCTGGTGCAAGCACGAGGTGGGCAAGGCGTGAGCCTCGTCCGCGCCGGCTTCATCCCTTTGCCGGCCGGTGCGAAGCCTGGGTTCGACCACGCGGACGTCTACCGGCCGGCGCGGCGCATGTACGTCGCGCACACCGGAGCAGACCGCGTCGACGTCATCGACTGCGACCGGAAGGTGTTCCTGCGTTCAATCGCGCCTCTGCCGGGCGTCGCCGGCGTCCTCGTCGATGAGGAACACGACTTGCTCTTCACGAGCAACCGCGCGGCAGCTCTCGTCAGCGTCTTCCGCTGCTCCGACGAGCAACCGTTGGGCGAAGTCGGCGTCGGCGCGCATCCGAACGGCCTCGCCTACGACCGGCGTCGCAGCCGGCTCTACGCGTTCAACCTCGGGGAGCCGGTCGGCGAGAACTGCACGGTCTCGGTCGTCGATCTCGCGTCGATGCACGTCGTCGCGGTTCTTCCGTTGCCGGGCCGGCCGCGCTGGGCGGTGTACGACGAGGAGCGTGACTGCGTGTACGCGAACATCCGCGAGCCGGCACAGATCGTCGTCATCGACGCGGCGCGCCTTGCGATCGACCGCGCGTTCGACGTCCCGAGCGCGGGCCCGCACGGGCTCTGGCTCGACGCGGGCCGGCTCTTCTGCGCCGCCGACGGCGGAGCACTCGTCGTCCTCGACCGGGTCAGCGGCGCGGCGTCGGCGAGCCTCCCGCTGCCGGGAGTGCCGGACGTCGTGATGCACGACCCCGACCTCCGGCGGCTGTACGTCGCGATCGGCGAGCCGGGCCTCGTCTCGACCTTCGACACCGGCGGACTTGTCCACCTGGAGACGATCGAGACCGAGGCCGGGGCGCACACGACCGGCTGGGACTCCGTCGCTCGGCGGCTGTACGTGTTCTGCCCCGGCAGCTGCGGCGCGGCCGTCTACGAGGAGCGCGACTGACCCC
>JBGPLW010000332.1:0-2864 GCA_041486645.1 Gaiellaceae bacterium
GCGGCGCGCGCACCGCGGAGGCGGCGGTGCTCTACCACGCAAACCAGCTCGACGCCGTCGCAGCGACAAGACCCGTCAACGAGTGAGTGTCCTCCTCGCGCTCGCCGCGAGCCTCGCGTGGGGCTTCGCCGACTTCGGCGCGGGTGTCGGCGCGCGCCGGCTTCCCGTGCTCGTCGTCGCTGCGATCGGACAGAGCGCAGGTTTGCTGCTCGCAGGAGCAGTCGTTCTCGCGACGAGCGACTCGACGCCGACGCGCGCGCAGTTCGCATGGGCGGTGTTTGCAGGCCTGATCGGCATCGTCGGGATCGGCGCCTTCTACCGCGCGCTCGCGATCGGAACGATGGGCATCGTCGGCCCGATCACGGCGACGGCGGCGATCGTGCCGGTCGCATACGCGCTCGCGCGCGGTGAACGTCCGTCGACGTTGCAGGGCGTCGGCGTCGCACTCGCGGTCGTCGGCGTCATCGCTGCGTCGCTTGAGCACGTGCCCGAGCGCGCGGCTCGCCGCTTCGGCGTCGGCGTCGGCCTGGCGTTGATTGCGGCGCTCTCGTTCGGCGGCTCGCTCATCGGCCTCAGCCGCGCCGCGCCGGGCGGAACCGGCTGGGCGGTGTTCACGATGCGTGCGACCGTTGTGCCACTCGTGCTGATTGCAGTGCTCACGCTGAAGCCACGGCTTCCGAAGTCGTCGCGCGCGTGGCTCCTGCTCGTGGGAGTCGGCATCGGCGACAGCGGCGCCACGCTGCTCTACGGCGCCGCGTCGACACGCGGCCTCCTCAGCGTCGTCGCCGTTCTTTCCTCGCTCTACCCGATCGTGATCGTCGTGCTCGCGCGCGTGTTGCTCGCCGAACGCGTCGCGCGGCCGCAGCTCGCCGGCGTCGCGCTCGCGCTGACCGGCGTCGCGTTGATCAGCGCGGGGTAGCCGTGTGCCGAAACCCGAGCCGGTCGAGCAGCCACGGCAGCGGGATCCCCAGCACGAGGATCGTGGCGAGAATCGTCGTGAAGGTCAGGAAGAGGATCTCGTCGCGGTGCGCGACGGTTGCAGGGATCGACAGCGCAGCGGCGAGCGAGAGCGCGCCGCGCATGCCGGACCAGCCGAGAATGACGCGGTCGCGCCACGGATCGATCTCTGCCCAGGCGCGGCTCCGCCCGAAGACCGCAACGAGATGCGGGACCGTGAACATCCAGATCAGCCGAACGGCGACCACGACCGTAAAGACGAGCAGGGCGTCGCGCGCGAGCGTCCACGTCGAGAATCCGCCGAGCCCGTTCACGACAACCCGGAACTGCGTTCCCAGCAGCACGAACAACACCGAGCTCAAGACGAACGTCAGGACGTTCCAGAAGGCGACCGACTGCAACCGCACCTCCGCGCGGAAGATGCCCTCCGAGCGCCAGCCGAGGTAGACGCCGCACGCGACGGTGGCGAGGATCCCCGATACGTGCAGCTTCTCCGCCGGTATGTACGCGAGGTACGGCGTGAGCACGGAGATCGGAATCTCGATGCGGACATCGTGCACGCGGTGGCGCAACCGCTCGACGACGAAGCCGACCACGATGCCGAACGCGACGCCGCCAAGCGAGAGCTGTACGAACCTCATGACGCCGTCGCCGACCGAGTACGTCCCGCGCTCGACCGCAGTGAGCGCGATCGAGAACGCAACGAGGCCGATGCCATCGTTGACGAGGCTCTCAGCCTCGAGGATCGTTCGCAGCTTCGCGGGTGCGGACGTCGAGCCGATGATCGACGTCGCGCTGACCGGGTCGGTCGGGCCCAGGACGGCGCCGAGGACGAATGCGCCGCCTGCTCCGAGCGCGGCGACGGCAGCCCAGACGGCGGCCCCGACTGCGAAGAGCGTCGCCGCGGTGAGACCGAACGCGAGGAGCAGAATGGAGAGCCAGTTCTCCCGCACCTCGCGAGGCGCCGTCAAGAACGCGGCCGAGTAGAGAAGCGGCGGCAGGAAGCCGTAGAAGACGACGTCGGCCGGCAGGCGAACGGCGTGGATGCCGGGCACGACGCTGACGGCCAGTCCCGCAAGCACGAGGTAACAGGCGACCGGCACGCGGGTACGCCGGGCGAGCACGGCGCTGACGATGACGGCCGTCGCGACCGCAAGCCCTTCGAGTAACGGCCGAGTCATTCCCCGAGAGTCTGACGGAGCGCGCGCACGGCCTCCGGCACGAGCCGGTAGTAGGCCCAGGTGCCGCGACGGCTCGACTCGACGAGCCCCGCATCGCGCAGCACCTTGAGGTGATGCGAGATCGTCGGCTGTGAGAGGTCGAAGGCCGCGTTCAGGTCGCAGACACAGCACTCGTCCGCCGCCGCGAGGCGATTCACGATCGCGACACGAGTCGGATCGGCGAGCGCCTTGAAGCGCGCAGCGAGCGCCTCGCTCTCAGCGGGAGCAAGCGGCTCGATGTCGGGGCCGCAGCAGAGCACGGGGAGCGTCGCGATTGTCTTCATCGATATCGCTCAATATATTGTATCGAGATCCATCGGGATCGTTTACTTCACGCAAGGTAGACTCCGACCGATGGATAGTTCTTCATCGACACCCGTCGATATTAACCCCACGGAGGAACCGCCATTGCGGCGACGATCATTCGTCCGCGAACTCGTCCGGCACAGGCGCGGCGCTGTGAGGCTCGGCTACTGGATATCGGCGGTAGTGACGATCCTCGGACTCTTCGTTGCATTCCCCCTTGGGCTGTACTTCTTCAACAAGGTTCCAGCGTGGGCCGTCGCAATCAGCGTGCTGGTAGCCGTACTCGTCCTCGTGTTTGAGACGAGTTTTGAGCTTGTCGCTTCGCTAAAGCGAGACGTTGCGCAACTCACAGCAGCTCGTAAGGAACGCCCCACCCTCACC
>JBGPLW010000333.1:0-2859 GCA_041486645.1 Gaiellaceae bacterium
AGACACCACTCCGGATGGAGAGCGGGCGGCAGGCCGACCCGATGCCGATGAAGAGCCCTTTCGGGGCCCAGCTCCCGGACGCCCTCGGCGCGACGGCCGGAGGGCGGTCCTCGGGGCCTAGTCCGTCTCCATCAGCCGGCGGAGCGCGGCGAGCTTCTCGCCGCGCAGCTCGTCCCGCTCGCCGCGCTCGATGCGGGTTAGCAGCTCGCGCACGAGCGGTGCGAGCTCGAGCGGGTTGAACGGCTTCGTGACGTAGTCGACGCCGCCGATGTCGAGGCCGCGCGCGCGGTCGCGGAACTCGGCGCGCGCGGTCAGGAAGATGATCGGGATCTCGCTCGTCCGGTCGTCCTCGAGCAGCTGCTCGGCGACCTGCCAGCCGTCGAGGCCGGGCATCATCACGTCGAGCAACACGACGTCCGGCACGTGCTCGCGCGCCTCGCCGAGACCGGTCGGGCCGTCGGCCGCCTCGAGCACGCCCATCCCCTCCGCCTCGAGGTTCACGCGGCAGAGCAGGCGGATCGGCGCCTCGTCGTCGATTACGAGAACTTTCGTCACGAGCACTCCAATATCCCTAGTGGGCCGCCGTCACTCCCGCGGCCGGAAGCTCGAACGCGAACGTCGATCCCTCGCCTTCGCGCGACTCGACCCAGATCCTCCCGCCCATCGCCGTCACGAGGCCGCGGGCGATGAAGAGGCCGAGCCCGGTGCCGCTCGCGCCGGCGCGCGTCTCGGCGTCCGTCCCCCGATAGAACTTGCGGAAGATCTGATCCTGGTCGGACTGCGGGATGCCGATCCCCTGGTCGGCGACGCTCACCTCGACCGTGTGCTGCTTCCGCTCGATACCGACGGTGACCGTGCCGCCCGCCGGCGAGTACTTGAGCGCGTTGTCGAGCAGGATCGAGCACACCTGGCGCAGCTTGTCCCGATCGGCGGTCGCGGCAAGCGACTCCTCCGCGGCATCGAGAACGAAGTGGTGGCCGTTCGCGCCGCTCTCCTCGACGTCGTGCACGAGCTCGTCGAGGACGCCGAGCACGTCGGTCGGGGCGAGCCTCACCTGAAGGTCGCCCGTGTCGAGGCGCGCCACGTTCAGGAGCGCGTCGACGATGCCCGTGAGCCGCTGCGACTCCGACGCGATGTAGCCGAGGAACGTCTGGCGCTCGGCGTCGCCGAAAAGCACGTCCTGGCGGAGCAGCGTCTCGGCGAAACCGTAGATGGAGGTGAGCGGCGTGCGCAGCTCGTGCGACACAGTCGACACGAAGTCGGACTTCATCTGCTCGACGAGCCGGTCGGAGGAGATGTCGCGGAACGCGAAGATCCTGCCGTTGACGCTGCCGGCCGGGTCGCGCATCACGGCCTCCGTGACCGACAGCCACACCTCCTCGCGGCTGCGCGTTATCGACACGAGCCGGTCCCCGGCGGGCGTGTCGCTTCCGGAGCCGAGCGTGCCCTGCAGCACCTCGTCGGGCGCATGCCCGAGCGCTTCGGCGGCGGTGACGCCCGTGATCTGCTCCGCCGCCTCGTTCCAGAGGACGACGCGGCCTTCGCGGTCGACGGCGACGATGCCGTCGGCGATGTTCGCGAGGATCGCGAAGCTGCGCTCCTTCTCGAGCGCAACGCGCTGGTAGAGCTCCGCATTCGAGAGCGCCGCGGAGGTGCTGGCAGCGAGCGCGAGCATCGCCTCGACCTCTTCGACGCGCCACGGGCGAGGCTCCCGCGCGTAGACGGCGAGCACGCCGAGCGGCGCGCCTTCGGGCCCGGCGAGCGGCACGCCGAGGTAGGCCGCATGACCCGCGACCAGCATCGGATCGAGCGCGCGCAAACGCGGGTCAGAGCCGGCGTCCTCGAGCGCAACCGGCGCACGCGACTGCACGACGTCGCCCGAGAGCAGCGACGACGCGGGAACGCGCGATCCTGTCGCCTCGTCGGCGCCGAGGCCGACGGCAGCGTTCACGACGAGCTCGTCGTCTTCGAGCACGCGGATCGCGCACGCGTCTGCGTTCACGAGCTCCGGCGCTTGCTGTACGACCTCGTCGAGTACCGCGTCCGGGTCGAGCTCGCTCGTGAGCAGCCGGCCGGTGCGCGTCAACTGCTGCGCGAGCGCCCGCGCGTTTCGCTCCGCCTCGAACAGCTCGCTGCGCTCGAGCGCACCGCGCGTCGCGTCGGCCAGGTGCCGCGCAAGCTCGAGGTCGTCTTCCGTGAAGACGCGCTCCTCGGTGAAGAGCACGGCGACGAGCCCCCCGGCCTCGAGCCGCGGTGTCTCGACAGGCACGGCAAGAAGCGCGCGATAGCCGCCCACCGCCGCCCGCTCGCGCCATGCCGCGGGCAGCCGCTCGTCGTCGTCGAGCGTCGGCGCGGCGAGCACGCGGCCGTGTGCGGCTGCGCGCACCAGCGGGCCGTCACCGGGCTCGAGGCCTTCGCGGAAGACGTCCGCGAGTTCGTCGGCGAGCTGATACGAGCCGCTGAGCGAGAGCCGGCGGCCGTTCGTCATCAACACGGCTCCGGCAGCGCCGCCGAGCGCCTCGGCGGCCGCCTGCGCGATCGCGTCGAGCGTCGCCGCACGTGACAGCGACTGCCCGAGCACCGACGCGATCCGGTAGAAGCCCCGCTGAACGCGCGCCTGCCGTGAGCTCTGCGAGTAGGTCTCCGCGTTGCGAAGCGCGAGCGAGGCGAGTCCCGCGAATGCCTCGAGCATGTCGGTGTCACGCGGACTGAACCCCAACCCGCTTCGCCGGCCAACACCGAGGACGCCCTGCACGTCGTCGCTCCAGCGCATCGGCGCCACGATGGCGTCGGTGAAGCCCTCGTAGGCCGGGTGCGGAACGGATTCGGCGAGCTCCGAGTAGTCGCTCGCGACGAGAG
>JBGPLW010000334.1:0-2842 GCA_041486645.1 Gaiellaceae bacterium
CGGATGCAGTCCGGCGGCGACGAGCCCCGCGAAGTGCGCCATGTCGCAGAGGAGCAGCGCGCCGACCTCGTCGGCGATCTCGCGGAACTTGTCGGTCTCGACGGTGCGCGGATACGCGGAGCCGCCGCAGACGATCAGCTTCGGGTGCACGTCTTTCGCCTGGCGCAGCACCTCGTCGTAGTCGACCATCATCGTCTCGCGCGAGACGCCGTACCCGGCAATCGTGTAGAGGCGCCCGCTGAAGTTGACCTTGTGACCGTGCGTCAAGTGGCCGCCGTGGTCGAGACGCAGCGACAGGATCGTGTCGCCAGGCTGCAGGACGGCCGCGTACACGGCCATGTTCGTCTGCGAGCCCGCGTGCGGCTGGACGTTCGCGTGCTCGGCGCCGAAGAGTTCCTTGGCACGATCGATCGCGATCTGCTCGATCTCGTCGACGACCTCGCAGCCCCCGTAATAGCGCTTCCCCGGGTAGCCCTCGGCGTACTTGTTCGTCGGCACCGAGCCGACCGCCTCGAGGACGGACGGCCAGGTGAAGTTCTCGGAGGCGATCAGCTCGATCTGGCCGCGCTGGCGTTCGAGCTCCTTGCCGAGGAGCGCCGCGATGTCCGGGTCGATCTCGGCGAGTCCGGCGGTCGTGAGCTGCTGAAACGTCTCTTGCGCGAGATCAGTCATCCGGTTGGGGGATGGTACTGACGGGCGCGGCGGGTAGCTTGGGGCTCTGCGGCAGGTCGCATGCCGAAAGGGGCGCAGGACACATGAAGCTCGTCGTCGCCGCCGCAGCGGCGCTCGCACTTGCACCGGCCGCCTTCGCGGGGCCGGGCCTTCGCGTGGGCGTCGTCGAGGACTCGGCGATCTGGAACGACCCCGGTGCGCACGTCGACCTCGCGAAGGCGGCGGGATTCGACAGCCTGCGCATGACCGCGCAGTGGCAGGCCGGGACGACCGAGCTTCCGGCGGGCCAGCTCGCCCGCCTCCAACGCGCAACGCTCTTCGCGTCGATGCGAGGCGTCAACCCGATCGTCTCGATCTACAACGCGGGGGGCAACGCGACGCCCAACCAGCCGGACTCACGAGCCCAGTACGTCGAGTTCACGAAGAGCGTCGTCCACAGCCTGCCTGGGGTCTCGACGTTCATCGTCGGCAACGAGCCGAACTCGAGCGTCTACTGGCAACCGCAGTTCGACAGCGCAGGTGGAGACGCCGCGGCGCAGTCGTACTTCGAGCTGCTGGCGGCGAGTTACGACGCGATCAAGGCGACGCGCCCGAGCGCCACGGTGATCGGCGGCGCGCTCGACTCGCACGGCTCGGACGATCCGCACGGTGCTCGCTTGTCGCACTCCCCCACGACGTTCATCCGCGATCTCGGCCGCGCGTACCGCGCGAGCGGCCGCAAGACGCCGATCATGGACATCTTCGACGAGCACGTATACGCCGACACGTCGGCCCTGCCGCCGAGCATGCCGCACACCGGTACGACGATCGCGGAGGGCGACTACGCGAAGCTCGTCAAGCTCCTCGGGCAGGCGTTCGACGGCACCGCGCAGCGCGGCTCGACGCTGCCGATCTTCTACGGCGAGTACGGCGTCGAGTCGACGATCCCCGCCGACAAAGCGGGCGCGTACACGGGGTCCGAGCCTGCGAAGACCGTCGACGAGACGACGCAAGCGCGCTACTACGCGGAGGCGTTCCGGCTCGCGCTCTGCCAGCCGAACGTGATCGGGATCATGGTCTTCCACGTGATCGACGAAAGCGCGCTCGGCGCGTGGCAGTCGGGGCCGTACTACGCCGATCGCACGCCGAAGTCGTCGCTCCCGGCAATCCGGGACGCGGCGCTGGCCGCGCACGCCGGCTCAGCCGCGCCGTGCCCCGACCGCACGCCGCCCACCGTCGCGATCTCGACGACCGGTGGAACGGTCGCCGCCGCAGGCGCGGATGCAGTGGGCATCGGCAAGGTGACGCTCCTCGTCAACGGCTCCGTCGCCGAGGTGAAGTACGCCGCTCCGTATACGTTCGCGTGGCAGCCGAAGCGCGCGGGCCGTTACCGGCTCGAGGTGCAGGCGCGCGACGCGGCCGGCAACGTCGGCCGAAACTCGGTCGTCGTCGCCGTCACGCGCGGCCAACGCCGCGATGCGGCGAGCCCCGCGGGCTGGGTCTTCAAGAGAGTGCGAGCGCAACACGCTCGAGCGCAGCAGCGGCCGGCGCGGCGCCCTCGCGGATGACACGGGGCTCGCTGCCCGTGAAGTCGAGCACCGTCGACGGCGTACCCGGCAGCTCGCCCGCGTCGACCACGGCACCGACCTGAGCGAGGAGCTCCGATGACACCTCGTCGAGCCGCCGCGGATCGGGCCCGCCGGTCAGGTTTGCGCTCGTCGCGACGACGCAGCCGCTCTCCGCGACGACGCGCTCGGCGGCGGCCGGCAGCTCCGGGACGCGCACGCCGATCGCCTCCGGGCTCGAGCCGGTGAGCCACGGGTAGCGCCGCGCCGGGTTCGGGAGGACGAGCGTGTACGGGCCGGGTAGGAGCGCACCGGCGATCGCGGCGGACCGGCCGCGCAGCTCGGGGACGCACTCGAAGAGCATCTCGAGATCCGCCGCGAGGAGCGCCGACGGCTGCGACGGGTCGCGGCCCTTCAGGGCGTAGAGAAGCTCGGTCGGTGCCGCGGCGTGCGCGAGCGCGCAGAGGCCGTACACCGTGTCGGTCGGGAGGATCACCGGCTTCCCCGCGCGCAGCGCCTCGACAGCGGCGTTCATCGCTTTCCCTCGACGACCCGGTCGATGCCTGCGAGGTCTTGCGTGATCGTTACGCCCTCGTAACCGCACGCGGCGAGCACCTCGGCGACGC
>JBGPLW010000335.1:0-2841 GCA_041486645.1 Gaiellaceae bacterium
GGTGCGAGTCGCCGTCGACGGCGTGCCGCGGACGATCGACGTCGGCCGCGTGTCGTACCGCGAGTGGAGCGGCGCCGAGGGAGAGCGCTATTTCGCGAACGTCGCCAGCGTGGGCATGAGCGCCGCGGTAGCCCAGCGCGCGAACGGGATGTCGAAGGCGCTCGGCGGCAAGGCGACCTTCTTCTATGCGCTGACGCGCGTGTTCTTCGAGTGGAAGAACACGAACGTGACGGTGCAGCTCGACGACGGCACCCGGCGAGAAGGCCGCATGCACGACGTGATCGTTGCGAACGGCCAGTGGCACGGCGGGGCGATGTGGCTCGCGCCGAACGCGAAGCCCGACGACGGCCTGTTCGACGTGGTGTTGATCGGCGACGTCACGAAGCTCGACTTCATCACGACCGCCCCGAAGATCTACAAGGGCACGTATCTCTCCCATCCGAAGGTCGAGCTCCTGCGCTCGCGCGCCGTGTCGGTAGACGCGCCCGAGCGGCTTCCGATCGAGCTCGACGGCGAGCAGGTCGGGACGACGCCGGTGCAGTTCGAGATCGTCCCCGCCGCGATCCGCGTGCGTGTCCCCGCGTAAGACCGCGCTCCTCGCGATCGCCTTCGCGACGATCGCGGCGCTCGTCGCCGCCGGCGTCCTCACGCGCTTCGACCAGTGGGGCGTCGACCATTTGATGCCGGGCGCGGACTTCCGCGCACGGCAGTCGACGTTTGCCGAGAGCCTCGTGCCGCTGCTCGGCGCCCACTGGGAGACCTGGCTGGGCGGCATTGCGAACATCGTCACGCTGCCCGCGTCGTTTCTGCTCTCGCTCGCGATCGTCGCGTGGAGGTCTCGGCTGCTCGCACTCGCGCTGCTCGCGGCGGTCGCGGTCGAGGTCGTCTGCAAGGAGCTGCTCGAGCGCCCTGCGCTCTACGACGGGGCGTTTCACATCGGCGCGTTCGACTCGTCGTTCCCGAGCGGCCACTCGCTCCGCACGGTGCTCGTCGCCGCCGCGCTCTGGCCGCTGCTGCGCGGCTGGGCGGTCGCGTGGGCGGTCGCGTCGATCGTGCTGCTGCAACTCGCGGGCTGGCACACGCCGACCGACATCGCCGGCGGCGTGCTGCTCGCCCTCCTAGCTCTTCTTGGCGCGCGTGGTGCCGGAGCTCTTCGTGCTCGCCGTCTTGCGCGAGCCTGACGTGGGCGCGCTGCTCTTCCCGAGCTTGTCGACCTTCCGCTCGAGTGCGGTGAGTCGCCGCTCGAGCTCCTCGAGCCCGCGCACGCGCTTCTGGAGCTCGTCGAGCCGGTCGCGCATCGGTTTCAGAGCGCCGATGATCCGCTCGGCGCCGGGTGTGTCGGAAAGCCGCTGGATCGCGTCTTCGCTCAGGTCGGCCAGGCGGCCGAGGAGGTCTGTTCTCGCCATGGTCCAGACCTTACCCGTGCCGCGATAATCTCGACACATGGAAGAGGCCCTGACGCGGCGCGGCTTCCTCGGAGCCGCCGCCCTCGCCGCGGCCGGCTCGCATCCTCTCGGGCGCGCAGCGCTCGCATCGGCGTCGAAGCTGCCGCCGCCCGCGCGTTCCGGGATCGACCACGTCGTGGTCGTGATGATGGAGAACCGCTCGTTCGACCACTTCCTCGGCTGGCTGCCGGGGGCCGACGGCAAGCAGGCCGGCCTCACCTTCACCGACACGAGCGGCGCCGCACACCCGACGTTCCCGCTCGCGCCCGACTTCCAGGGGTGCTCGTACCACGATCCCGACCATTCGTACGAGGGCGCGCGCGTCGAGTGGAACAACGGGGCCTGCGACGGGTGGCTCCGCGCGAACGACCTCTGGTCGATCGGCTACTACCGGCAGCAGGATCTGCCGTTCCTCGGAAAGGTTGCGCCCGCGTTCACGACCTGCGACCGTTTCTTCGCCTCGTTCCTCGGCCCGACCTTCCCGAACCGGATGTACTCGCTCTCCGGCGTCACGGACCGGACGAGCAACACGTTCAACCGGATGGACCTGCCGACGATCTTCGACCGGCTCGCCGCGAAGAAGGTGAGCGCGGGCTACTACTACGGCAACTTCAGCTTCCTGCTCCTCTACCAGAAGCACGACGAGATCTCGCACCAGCACGCGACGTTCTTCAAGCAGTGCAAGACGGGGAAGCTGCCGTCGTTCTCGTACGTCGATCCGAACTGGACCTTCCACGACGAGGGCCCGTCGTCGGGGAGCGAAGGGAACGACGACCATCCGCACGCCGACATCCGCGCGGGCGAGTACTTCATGTCGCAGATCTACAACGCGGTGACGCAGAGCCCGGCCTGGCCGCGCACGCTGCTGATCTTCACGTTCGACGAGTGGGGCGGCTTCTACGACCACGTGTCCCCGCCCGCGGCGCCCGACGTCAAGCCGGAGTACCAGCAGCGCGGGTTCCGCATCCCGTGCGTGCTCGTCTCGCCCTACGCGCGCCGCGGGCGCGTCGCGCACGGCACGTACGACCACACGTCGATCCTCAAGCTCGCAGAGTGGCGCTGGGGGCTCGAGCCGTTGTCGATCCGCGACGCACAGGCGTCGAACCTCGCCGCCGCGCTCGACTTCTCGCGTCGCAACCTCGCGGCGCCGAAGATCACGGTGCCGAAGCTGCTGGTCGGCCCGGCCTGCCCGGCCTAGATGGTTGATCGGCAATTCAACGCCGCCGCGGATGGGGGCCTGAACGCTGCGCATTGTGCCCGCCACGCCCGGCACCAAGGCCCACCGGCCTTGGCACCGGTCGCGTCGACCACACTGCTTGGTTCAGACCCTCCCCGCGACGACGGCAATTACCGATCAACCATCTAGACAGCCGCGCGGCGGTCACCACACCGACAC
>JBGPLW010000336.1:0-2839 GCA_041486645.1 Gaiellaceae bacterium
CACCAGTAGACGTCGTCGGGATGAAGGTCGAGCGCGAGCTTGCCGGTGATGTGATGCGCGACCACTGCCTCGTGCACGTGCACCGCTCCCTTCGGCGTGCCCGTCGTCCCACTCGTGAAGTGGACAAGCGCCACGTCCTCGGGCCCCGTGGGCCCGATCGTGTACTCGTCGGCGGCCGAGAGCATCAGCCGGTGGTAGTCCTGCGTTCCCGGGACACTCGTCGGTCCGTGGTCGTCGCCGATGAGAATCACGTGTTCGAGCTCCGGGAGCGAGTCCCGAATCGACGCGACCTTCCGCTCGTAGAGGCTCTCGGTCGTCAGGAGCGCTTTCGCCCGCCCGATCGTGAGCCGAGTCCGGATCGGCTCCGGACCGAACGCCGAGAACAGCGGCGCGAAGACGCTCCGATGCTTCAGCGTTCCCAGCGCGGCGATGTAGAGCTCGGGGATCCTGCCGGCGAGCACGCAGAGGAGGTCACCTCGCTCGAGACCGAGCTCGTCCAGCACGTTGGCGAACCGATTCGTCAGCACGTGCAGGTCGGCGAACGTGAAATCGCGGACGTCGCCGCCCTTGGCGAGGAAGCGCAGAGCCAGGTGGTCGGCGAGCGGGCCGACGGCGTGGCGATCGACTGCCTCGTGGGCGATGTTCACGCCTCCGCCCGGAAGGCCGTCGAGCTCCTGCCGCGCACGCTGCCAGAAATCGGCGGTCCGTTCGCGCTCGTAGTCGAGGAGATTCGGCGTGACCCTCCAGGCCTGCGGAGGCTTGGCGATCGGCGAGTACGGCATTCGTGCCTCCACGGAAGACGGGTCTCGCCCGAGAGATCCCGCCATAGAGCACAGACAGGCATCAGAGAAAGCGCCGAGCTCGATTCGGGGAACTACGCAGGTGTCGGACAGGTCGTCCGCGCTACAAGCGGTAGACGATCCGTCCACGTTGCAGGTCGTACGGCGAGAGCTCGACCTTCACACGATCGCCCGGAAGCACACGAATCCGCGCTCGGCGCATCCGGCCCGAGATGTAGCCGAGAACTTCGTGCCCGTCGACCATGACCCGGAACATCCCGCCCGGTAACGCCTCGACGATCTCGCCCTCGACGTCGATCTTCTCCTTGGCGCTCGCGGTCATCGACATGTTCTCTCCCCCGTCCTTGTGGGGCTTCACAGCCCCAGCGCCGCGACGGCTTTGCTGAACTGATCCTCGCGCACGTACATCACGTAGCCGAACGAGCCGCGCGCATCGGTCACGCCGGTTGATGCGTAGATGTCGACGCCTGCATCTAAGAGACGTTCGTGGACGCGAGCGAAGGCGCCGAGTTCGTCGTCGCCTTGCACGAGCAGCGCATGATGTGGGCCGTCGAGTGGAAGCTGCGCGGCACGGGCCTCGGCGACCAGCTTGCCGGGGTCCTCCGGGAAGAGCGCGAACTGCGCCAGCGTCGGCCCAGCCGGCACAGCCGTGAAGGCGAGCAGGTTGACGCCCCGCTCGGCGAGCTGCGACAGGACACCGTAGGCCGCGCCAAGCTCGTCGCGAACGTTGGCGTAGTAGTAGTCGACCGGACGGATCGTGAAAGCCATCGGACTTCGCTCGCTACGTGTCGTGCGGTTCCACGGCGGGGAGCACGATTCCCGCTCCCTCGAGCTGCTCAGCCATACGGAGCTGGTTCTCGTGCAGGATGCGCGCCACGCTGTGCGCAATCGCGTGCACCGTCGGCTGGTCTCCCTCGATGTGCATCGAACGCACGAGCTCGTCTGCGAGCCGCGCGCGCATCTCTGCCTCGCTCAGCCCGAAGCGCGCGCTCTGCTGCGCCTTGGCGGTCGTCATCGCACCTTACCTCCCGTCTGCAATCCCTCCAGTTGATGTTCGAGCGTTTCGGCATGTGGCTCGAGCTGTAGCCGTAGTTCGATCAAGGCGCGCGGCACGCCGTCGGCGTGAAGGCGCCGCTCGATCGCCCGCACCGCGTCGAGGATCGCCGCCAGCTCGCCTTCGACTGCCGTCCCGCTCACGCCGACCTCGTAGCGGAGCCCTAACGCCTCGATCTCGGCGACGGCGCCTGCAATGATGTCGCGCCCGGACTCGGCGATCTGCGGAATGACTGCGATCTCAGCGATCATCGCTCCTCCTTTCGTCTGCCTTGCAGATGGGCCGGCGCATGCACGCCGGCCATCGGTGATTTCCCTGATCCCCCGCAGGGGTCCGGTGCGGCTTATCCGAAAGCGGAATCGGTGATCGCGCCGATACACACCCCTGGCCGGTCGCCCATCTACGTCTACGTTCGAGAACGAACTCATGGGAGGTTGTGCGATGAAAGCGCTGATCGTGATCGACATGCTCGAGGACTTCGTGCACGGTGCACTCGCGAATCCGCGGGCCGCGGGGATTCTCGAGCCGCTCCAGCGGTTGCTTGCACATGCGCGCACTGAAGGCTGGGTGATCGTGTTCTCAAACGACGCGCACGAGCCCGGCGACCCCGAGCTCTCGATCTGGGGCGAGCATGCAATGGCGGGGACGGCGGGAGCCGCGGTGATCCACGAGCTCGAGCCCCATCCCAGCCGAACGGAGCTCGTGTGCCTGAAGCGCGTGTACGGCGCGTTCGACGGAACCGATCTCGACCGGCAGCTCGGTGCACTCGGCGTCGACGAGGTTGTCCTGGCGGGCCAGCACACGCACATCTGCGTGCGCCACACGGCATACGGGGCGCTTCGTCACGGATATGCGATCACCGTCCCGAGCGACGCCGTCTGCGCGTTCGAGGGCGTCGACGAGCAGGAGGCGCTCGATTACCTGCGGAGCGTGTACGGCGCACGGATCACGACCGTCGCCGAGCTCGTGCCCGAACCGGCCGCAG
>JBGPLW010000337.1:0-2826 GCA_041486645.1 Gaiellaceae bacterium
CTCCCCACCGAGCGCGATCGTCGCGACGCGGTGACCGCCGGTGTTCAGCACGGTCTCGACGCCGCCACTCTCGTCGGAGACGAACACACGGCGCTCGACCGGGTCGTACGCGAGCCCGTCGGGATACTTGCCTGCCGGTGCGCTCGCAATGATCCTGTCGGTTCGGGCATCGAGAGTCAGCACTTCGTGCGCGTCGGTCGCGGACGCGTAGACGCGTCCGACCTGGGGCACTACAAGTACGCCGTGCACGCCGGGCGCAGGGATCGACGTGATCAGTCGTCGCGTACGGACGTTGAAGACGAGGAGCCGGCTCGCGTCCATGTGCGCGATGTAGAGCTTGTTCGTCCCCGGGTCGAGGCTCGTGTAGTCGAAGCGCACGCTCGGCCCCGGCAACGCGACGCGGGCCACCGGTTTCAGCGGCAGCGAGCCGCCCGCGGCATGCACCGCCGAGCCTCCGAGCACCAGCGCCGCAGGTGCGACCACGGGCGCGGCGAGCGCCAGCACCGCACTCCCTGCTATTCCGGCCATCCAAACCATCGGCGCACCAGGGTAACTCGGAAAGTGACGTATGCTCGGCCAACACTGTTCCACCGAACGGAGGCAGGATGAACCTCGGCAAGCTCGCAAAGCAGGCAAAGACCGTGATCGACAAGCGCGGCGGCATGGCGGGTCTGAAGGCAGACGCGCTCGAGTTGAAGAACATCGCCCAGAGCAAGGTCAGCACCACGAAGAAGGCCGAGGAGGCCGTCGAGGCGGTTGCAGATCCCGGCGCGCCCGGCGACGACAAGCCTGCGGCCCCGTCGGGCAACGGCGGCTGAGCTTCGCCCGTCCCTCAAGCATGAACACGGACAAGCCGACCGAGGCGCAGATCGGCCGCTTGCGTTCTCGCGCGTGGTTCGACAACCCGGCGAACGTCGACATGACGGCGCTCTACCTCGAGCGCACCATGAACTACGGGCTGACGCGCGAGGAGCTTCAGTCCGGTAGGCCGATCATCGGGATCGCGCAGACCGGCTCCGACATCACACCCTGCAACCGCCACCATCTCCAGCTGGCGACCCGCGTCCGCGACGGGATCCGCGAGGCCGGCGGGATCGCCTTCGAGTTCCCGATTCACCCGATCCAGGAGACGTGCAAGCGCCCGACGGCGATGCTCGACCGCAACCTCCAGTACCTCTCGCTCGTCGAGGTCCTCTACGGCTACCCGATCGACGGCGTCGTGCTCACGACCGGCTGCGACAAGACGACGCCCGCGCAGATCATGGCCGCCGCCACCGTCGACATCCCGGCGATCGTCCTGTCCGGCGGGCCGATGCTGAACGGCTGGTTCAACGGCAAGCGAACAGGCTCCGGAACGATCTTGTGGACGGCGCGCGAGATGATGGCGCGCGGAGAGATCGACGCCAAGGGTTTCACCGAGCTCATCGCCTCGTCGGCCCCGTCGGCCGGGCACTGCAACACCATGGGCACGGCGACGACGATGAACTCGCTCGCCGAGGCGCTCGGCATGAGCCTGCCGGGGTGCGCGGCGATTCCCGCGCCCTACCGCGACCGCCAGGAGATGGCGTACCTGACGGGGAAGCGCAGCGTCGAGATCGTACGGGAGGACCTGAAGCCGTCGCAGGTGCTGACCCGCGCGGCGTTCGAGAATGCAATCGCGGTCTGCTCCGCGATCGGCGGCTCGACGAACGCGCCGATCCAGCTGAACGCGATCGCGCGCCACATCGGCGTGGAGCTCGACAACGACGACTGGGAGCGCGTCGGCTACGACGTGCCGCTGCTCGTCAACCTGCAGCCGGCGGGTGAATACCTCGGCGAGGAGTACTACCGCGCAGGCGGCGTGCCGGCCGTCGTCGCCGAGCTGATCGCCATGGGCAGGATCGACAAGACCGCGATCACGGTCAACGGCAAGTCGCTCTACGAGAACAACGAAGGAAGGTTCACGAACGATCGCGAGGTCATCAAGGCATTCGACGCGCCGATGAAGACGAAGGCCGGCTTCCTCAATCTCAAGGGCAACCTCTTCGACAGCGCGATCATGAAGACCTCGGTCATCTCCGACGAGTTTCGCGAGCGATATCTGGCGAACCCGCTCGATCCGAACGCGTTCGAGGGCCGCGCGATGGTCTTCGACGGCCCGGAGGACTACCACGCGCGCATCGACGATCCGGCGCTCGAGCTCGACGAGGACACCGTGCTCGTCATTCGCGGCGTCGGGCCGATCGGCTATCCCGGCGCGGCCGAGGTCGTCAACATGCGCTCACCCGACTACCTTCTGAAGCGCGGCATCCACGAGCTGCCGTGCATCGGCGACGGGCGCCAGTCCGGGACGTCGGGCAGCCCGTCGATCCTCAACGCCTCTCCGGAGGCGGCGACCGGTGGCGGCCTCGCGCTCCTCGAGACCGGCGACCGGATCCGCATCGATCTCGACAAGCGCACCGCGAACATCCTCGTGTCCGACGCGGAGCTCGCGACGCGGCGCGAGGGACTCGCGAAGGCCGGCGGGTACGTGTATCCGGAGAGCCAGACTCCGTGGCAGGAGATCCAGCGAGGTCTCGTCGACGAGCTGTCGCGCGGGATGGTGCTGAAGCCGGCCGTCAAGTACCAGCGCATCGCCGAGACCAAAGGCTTGCCGCGGGACAATCACTAAGTGAGTCGCTTCAAGTACGCGTACAACTCCTTCTCGTACTACGGAGAGGAGATCGGACAGTCGATCGAGCGCGTCGCGAGGCTCGGCTACGACGCGATCGAGCTCGTCGGCGAGCCCGAGCTGTACGACGGGCCGCGTGTCCGGACGCTCGCGGCTGACGCCGGCATCGCCGTCAG
>JBGPLW010000338.1:0-2814 GCA_041486645.1 Gaiellaceae bacterium
CGTCTCGTCGTCCTCGACGACGACGGCGGCGCGGTGGAGACGCCGGCTCCAGAGCAGCGAGATGTGGGTCGTCCCGGAGTCGCGGCTCGCGAGCTCCTTCGGGTTTGCGTCGAATGTCAGTCGGCGGTGCATGCCTTCGTTCTATGCCTTTGTGCGTCAGAGCGGTGTCAACGTTTCGCCAAGGTTCGTCCAACTCCGTGGCGGACTGGGCCGTCCGTAGTTCCCACGGAGCGGATCGTGGTGTCACCGGATGTGGCCCCGCCTCTCAGCCCCGCATGATCGACCCATGTTCGGGCCGCTCAGGCGACTGGGCTGGAAGAAGACGTTGTTCCGCGCCGGCTTGGCGCTGCTCGTGGCGTTCGCGCTCGCCCAGGTGATCCCGTACGGACGCAGCCACTCGAACCGACCGGTCACGCTCGAGCCGCGCTGGGACTCGCCGGCCACGCGGGCGCTGGCGGCACGCGCGTGCTTCGACTGCCACAGCAACCTCACGGTGTGGAGCTGGTACTCGAACATCGCGCCGGGCTCGTGGCTGATCCAGGCGGACGTCGACGGCGGCCGCAGCCAGTTCAACTTCTCCGAGTGGGACAAGCCGCAGGATGTGAGCATCGGCGACGTCGTCGACACGATCCGGGGCGGCTCGATGCCGCCCTGGTACTACACGCTGCTGCACTCGCGGGCGAGCCTCAGCTCAGCCGAGAAGACCGCCTTGATCAACGGACTGCAAGCGACGTTCGCGGCTTCGCCGCCCAAGGGCGGCGGCGGCTGAGGGACGCGAGGGGCCGCTCGAGCGGCCCCTCGCGATCGCCTGCTAGAGGACGTCGATCACGCCCTGCAGCGCACCCCTGATCCCCGAGGAGAGCGCCGTGAGCGTTCCGACGATGAGGACGGTGACCAGCGCGAGCACCACGCCGTACTCGGCCATCGTCTGACCCTCTTCCTTCTTCCAGTTCGTGCGCACGAACTGAATCGAATCGAAAAGATTCATCTCGTTTCACCTCCTCTCGGACGGTCGAGCGGCACGACGTTCGACGCAACCGGCTCCGGCCGGCTGGAGGTGGTGGACGCTGCGATGTCTGTTGACGTCCGCGCTTCGGCGGCGAGCATGGCCACGACGTAAGTCCTCCAACATTTCGGGCGTGGCCGCGCCGCCGTGTGCGTTCGAGGTCGCATCGTAGGACGGTCGATTCGTCCGCCTATACCCCGTTTGATTGATTCGGCCGCAGTACTCCCCGAACGAGTGACTCACCCTTCTTGCATCAGGTGCGTCTCATAGGATCGACGCGGGTCTCCTCATGGACGTGAGTCTCGACACCCCGGACGATCTCGAGCTCGTCGACACGGGCGTGCGCCGGCGCGGGCCCTGGCGGCAGGCCGTTGCGCGCTTCCGCCGGCAGCCGGCCGGGATCGCGGCGCTCGCGGTGCTCCTCGCGCTCGTTGTCACCGGCCTGCTCGCCGCGACGATCGCGCCGTACCGGGCCGGCGACGAATTCCTCGAGTTCATCAACAAGCCGCAGCCGCCGTTCTCGACGCCACACCACCTCCTCGGCACCGACGTCATCGGCCACGACTTCCTGACACAGCTCCTCTTCGGGCTCCGCGAGTCGGTGTTCTCCTCGCTCGTCTGCGCACTCGGCGCCACACTCATTGGAGCCGTCGTCGGCGTGCTCGCCGGCTATTACGGCGGCGTCGTCGACGCGTTCGTCACGTGGTTGACCGGCGCGGTCGTCTCCGTGCCCGCCGTCGCGTTCCTGCTCGTCGTCGTCATCTTCCGCTGGCCGGTGACGCCGTTCGAGTTCGGGCTCTGGCTGATGATCTACCTCTGGACGGGCGTCGCGCGCGTGATGCGAGGCAGCGTCGTCGCGCTGCGCTCGCGCGAGTTCGTCGAGGCCGCGCACGCCGCAGGCGCGTCCGGCCCGCGGATCATCCTCCGCCATCTCGTCCCGAACGCGAGCGGGCCGCTGATCGTCGCCGGCACCGCCCTCATCGGGCAGTCGATCGTCATCGTCGCGACCGTGACCTTCCTCGGCCTGGGAACCGTGCAGGCCGAGAAGCCGTCGCTCGGGACGCTCATCGCCGACGCCGCCCGCGGCACGGGCGGCACCTACGGCGGCGGCACGGTGCAATCGCCCTGGTGGGTCTACGTCTTCCCGGGGCTCCTACTCGTGCTGCTCCTCGTCTGCGTGAACCTCGTCGGCGATGCACTCGACGAAGCCCTCAACCCGACGAGTGACCGCGCCTGATGGTCGGGTTCTTCGTTCGTCGCCTGCTGCTCGCGGTCGTCACGGTCGTGACCGTGTCGTTCGTCGCGTTCGTGTGCTTCGGCAAGTCGCTCGATCCGTCGTACCCGCTCGTGCTCTCACCGGATCAGACGGCGCGTCATCTCGTCCAGGCGCATTATCACCTCACGGATCCGATCCTCGAGCGCTACTGGCTCTGGGTGAAGAACTTCGCGCACCACGGCTTCGGCAAGCCCGTCTCGACGAGCGTCGCAGACGGTCAGGTCGTGGAGAGCAGCGGCAACATCGGCTCGGAGCTCTGGCACGCGGGTTGGATGACCGTGCAGCTCGTCGGGTACGCGCTCGTGCTCACCGTGCTGCTCAGCCTGCTGCTCGGCACGGTCTCGTCTCGCTGGCGCGGGGGCGCGGCGGACGTCGGCGTCCGCCTCCTGACCTACATGTCGTGGTCCGTGCCGGCGTTCCTGACTGCGTTCTTCTTCCGCCGTTGGTTCACCGGCGACCAGACGGCGTCTGGGTTCGTCTACGGACCGCAGACGCTTCAGCATCCCGGCCACCCGGTCTTCCTGATCGGGCC
>JBGPLW010000339.1:0-2814 GCA_041486645.1 Gaiellaceae bacterium
GCCAGCCGCTCGTCGGCGCTGAGCGCGCTGCGCAGCCGCGCATGTGCGTCGGGTCCGGCGCCGATCGTGTCGAGCGCGCGCAGCGCGGCGCCGACGACGGGTGGCGCGTCGACGATCGTGAGGGAGTGCGGCAGGCCGAGCTCCGCGAGCCCCGACTCGATGCCCTCGAGCAGGCGCGGATCGCGCGCCTGCATGAGCCCGCCGCCGAGGACGACGTCGGCGGGCTCGTCCACCTTGCCGATGCGTTCGAGCGCAACCCGGACGAGCGAGACGACCTCAGCGGCGAGACGCGCGACGATCCCCGCGGCGACCTCGTCGACCGCGGCAGCCGCGAGCACGATCGGCGCGAGCTCGACGAAACGCCGCTGCGAGATCACTCCGGTATGCACGGCCTCTGCGAGCTGCAGCGGCGTCTCGAACCCGAAGTGCCCGGGCACGAGCCGTTCGAGCGTCGTCGCCGGGCCGCGGCCGTCCTGGCTGCGCGCGGCCGCGGACACCGCAGCCCCGCCGACATCCTGTCCGCCGCCCCAGTCGCCGGTGATCGCGCCGAGCGCCGGAAAGCGCACCTGGCGCCCGTCGGGTGCGAGCCCGAGGCAGTTGATGCCCGCGCCGCACACGACCGCGACTCCCCAGCCGCGCTCGGTGCCGGCCCGGAGCACCGCGAACGTGTCGTTCGCGACCTCGACGCGCTCCGCCCAACCCCGTTCTCGCGCGCGCCGCTGCACCGCCTCGACCTCCGCCGGGAAGTCGACACCTGCGAGCAGCAGTTCCGCGTAGGCCACGGGGCCGTCGGCGCCGGCTTCGATCAGCAGCGCCTCGATGCGGTCGAGCGCGCCCTCGATGCCGTGTTCGTGCGGCGAGCTGCCCGGGCCGCGCACGAGCGCGAGAACGCTTCCGTCCGCTGCGACGAGTGCAACATCTGTCTTCGCGTTGCCACCGTCGACGGCGAGCAGCAGGGCGCTCATCGCACCGCCTCGGCGACGAGAGCGTCGACGAGCCCGTCGACCATCTCGACCTGCCCGATCAGCGGATGCGCGAGGAGCGCTTTGCGGGCTGCGACATGGTCGCGCGTCGTCGCGGCCTCGACCGTCAGGCGCTCGTAGGCCGCAACGTGCTGGACGAGACCGAGCAGCTCGGGCGCAAGCGGTGCCTGCGGCAGCGGCACGGCGCCGTCCTTCGTCACGCGCGCCGGCACCTCGACCACGTCGTCGGCGGCGAGCCCTGCAATCGTGCCGGCGTTGCGCACATCGACGACATGCATGGCGCCGTCGCCCGTCGAGAGCGAACGCACGAGGCCGACCGCCGCTTCGCTGTAGAACGCGCCGCCGCGCTGCTCGAGCAGGGCCGGCTTCTCGGTCAGGTTCGGATCGCGGTAGAGACGAAGGAGCTCGCGCTCGATCTCAGCAACCGTCTGCGCGCGCGGCACGCCGTCCTGCTGCTCTGCGAGCACGCGGTCGTGCGCGTAGAAGTAGTGCAGGTAATAGGACGGAAGCACGCCGAGATCGTCGAGCACGCTGCGCGGGAGCTCGATTTCGTCCGCGAGCTCATCGCCGTGTCGCGCGAGCAGCTCCGGCAGGACGTCGCGGCCGTCGACCTGCACCGCGCGGATCCACGTCAGGTGGTTGAGGCCGACCTGGTCGACGTGCACATGCTCGGGCGCCACCTCGAGCAGTCGTGCGATCAGCCGCTGGAACGTGATCGCGACGTTGCACAGCCCGACCGCGCGGTGACCGGCGTCGAGCAGCGCGCGCGTGACGATGCCGACCGGGTTCGTGAAGTCGACGATCCAGGCGCCCGGCGCCGCGCGGTCGGCGACGCGCTCGGCGAGCTCGAGCATCACGGGCACCGTGCGCATCGCCTTCGCGAAGCCGCCGGCTCCGGTGGTCTCCTGGCCGATGCAGCCGCAGCGCAGGGGCACGGTCTCGTCCCGCAACCGCGATAGCTGCCCGCCGACGCGGATCTGGAAGAGCACGAAGGACGCGCCGTCGATCGCAGCGTCGTGGTCGCTCGTCTTCAGGACGTTCCCCTCGAAACCAGCGCGCGCGAGCATGCGCTCGGCGAGCGCGCCGACGATCTCTAGCCGCTCCGGGTCGACATCCTGGAGCGCGACCTCGTCGACGTCGAGCTGCGAGAGGTGCGAGACGAGCTCGGGCGTGTACGTCGAGCCGGCGCCGATCACTGCGAGCTTCATCCTTTGACTCCGGTGAGCGTGACGCCTTCGACGAAAGCCTTCTGGGCGAGGAAGAAGATGACGATCACGGGCGCCATCACGAGCAGTGTGGCCGCCATCGTCAGGTTCCACTGCACCTGGTGGAGCGAGCGGAATTGCGCGAGCCCGATCTGGAGTACCCAGTGGTGCGCGTTCTCGCCGGTGTAGAGGAGCGGCAGGAAGAAGTCGTTGAACGTATAGAGAAACGAGAAGAGCGCGACCGCTGCGATCGCGGGCCTTGCAAGCCGGACGACGACCGTGAACAGGATGCGCAACTCGCCGCACCCGTCCACACGCGCCGCGTCGAGGTACTCCTCCGGGATGGTGAGGAAGAACTGGCGGAGCAGGAAGATCGAGAACGCGTCGCCGAACCAGTTCGGGATGATCACGGGCCACAGCGTGCCGACGAGGTGCACCTTCGCCCACATCACGTAGAGCGGCACGACCGTGACCTGCGGCGGCAGCATCAGCGCGACCAGCACGATCATGAACATCGCGTTGCTGCCGCGGAAGCGCAGTCGGGCCAGGGCGTAGGCGACTGGAACACTCGAGAGGACCAGCCCGAGCGTCGCAAGAACGGAATACTCGAGCGTGTTGAACGTCCA
>JBGPLW010000340.1:0-2796 GCA_041486645.1 Gaiellaceae bacterium
CCCGATCGCCTCGAGACGGCCTTCCTCGGCGACCCGGTAGGCGAAGACGCGGTGCGCGTCGGCGTCGAGCGCGTAGAAGAAGCGCCCGTCGCTGCTGCGGGCTGCGTCGCGGATCCCCTTCATGCCCTGCACGGTCGTCGCCGCGACCGCGTCGGCCAGCTCGAGCGAGCCGTCGCTGCCGATCGCGTAGCGCGAGATCGTGCCGTCGCCGAAGTTCGTCACCCAGGCGTTGCGCCCATCGGCGGAGACGATCGCCCAGCAGACCTCACTGCGCGTATTGGCGACCGACGGGCTGACGGGCTTGAGCTCGCCGCCGTCGAGTGAGTACGAGGACGCCGCGGCAGCGCCCACCTGTCCGCCGAACGCCTCGGTGACGACGAGGACGTCGCCGGCGAAGTCGAAGCCGTACGGCGTCACACCGGACGCCGCGTACGTCTTGCTCTCGGCCGGCAGGCCGTCCTCGTCGAGCAGGTAGACGACGATCGAGTTCGTTGCGCGATCGGTGATCACGAGGGCGTCGCCGCCCGGTGTGAAGGCGATCTGGGCCGGGTCGGAGCCCTCGGCGAGCGCGCGGAGCGTGCCCGGCAGCGGCGCGATGCCGTCGCCTTCGAGGGTGAAGCCGACGATCGTCGCGTTGCCGGCGTTCAGCACGTAGACGCGGTCGCCGTGGATCGCGATGCTCACGGGCCGCTCGCCGCCGGAGGCGACGTGCGTGAGCAGCGTCGGCTCGCCGGCGATCGAGAAGAGCGACAGCTCGTCGCTGCCGGCGTTCGCGAGCAGCAGACGCTTGCCCTCCGCGTCGATCGCGATCGAGCCCTGCGAGGGCAGATGCGGCGTGCCGTTGCCGCGGCCGCCGGTCGGATACCTGCCTGCGTTTACGAGCAGGCCGTCCTCGTCGCGGGTGAACGCGACGAGCTCGTTGCTGTGGGCGTCATTCGTCTGCGCGAAGACCGCCGCGGATCCCATGTCGTTCATGTTGCCTCCCTGGTTGGTTTCGCCTCTAGTCGCGCGAACCGGGCAGGCGTTACAGGGGCAGCGTCACGGGAGCCCGCAGGTGCTCGGGCGCCCGCGGCGGAGTCGCGTTCCGCGGCCGGCCGGCCTCGTGGATGTCGCGGGCCCAGCTCCAGAGGCGGTAGATCTCCGCCTCGATCTCCTTCGAGGCGGCGCGATAGCCCTTCGCCCCGCGGGGCAGGCCGTCGAAGCGGATCGGCTCGCCCCAGGCGATCGTCGCCGGCGCGAAGTTCCCGACCTTGTATTTCTGCGTGCCGTGGATCGCGCCGCAGACGACGGGCACGCCCTCCTGGATCGCGACCATCGCCGCACCCGGTTGCGCCTCGCCCGGGACACCCGAGCGCTGCCGCGTCCCCTCGACGAAGAGGCCGAGCACGTTCCCCTCGCGCACGACCTCGCGCATGCGCCGCACGGCCTCGCGATCCGACTCGCCGCGCCGCACGGAGATGGCGCCGAACGTGCGGATGAACTGGCCGAGACCGGGGATCCGGTGCGCCTCGACCTTGGCGACGAAGTACGTGTTGCGCGGGCACGCGACGCCGAAGCATGGGATGTCGATCCACGAGAAGTGGTTGAGCGCGAGCACGACGCCGCCCTTGCGCGGGATGCGCTCGCCGCCGTACCAGCGCACGCGCGCAGAGCCTGCGCCGAGCCAGCCGAAGGTGTAGCGCCCGAAGGGCCAGAGAAACGCGACGCGGTTCACGCGGGTGTGCGCGCGCGGACCATCGCCTCGATCTTCTCGACGACGTCCTCGACACGGAGGTTCGTCGTGTCGATCTCCTGCGCGTCCTCGGCCGGTTGCATGCGCGCGGCGTCGCTCTCGTCGCGCATCTTCAGATCGGTGGCGAGCGCGTCTCGCCCGATGCCGGGGCGGTCGGTCATGCGCCGTTTCGCGCGCTCCTCCTGGTCGGCGACGAGATACACCTTGATCTCGGCCTTCGGCGCGACGACGGTGCCGATGTCGCGTCCCTCGATGACGACGTTGCCCTCCTGGCCGAGCTGCCGCTGGCGCTCGCGCATTACCTCGCGCACCGGCGTGTGCCGCGCGACGACGGGGACCATGCGGTCGATGCGCGTGTCGCGGATCGACGAAGTGACGTCGGTGCCCGCAATCCACACGCGTCCCTCGTCGTCGAAAGTCACGGGCTCGACCCGTGCGAGCTCGGCGAGCGTGTCGGCCACGCCGAGATCGAGGCCGCGCTGCATCGCGAGCCACGTCAGCGCGCGGTACATCGCGCCGGTGTCGAGGTAGCGGAAGCCGAGCCGCTCGGCGAGCGCGCGCGCCACAGTGCTCTTGCCGGCGCCGGCCGGCCCGTCGATCGCAACGATCATCGCCTCACCAGAGATTCGATCAGCTCGAAAAACCCGGGGAAGCTTACTGCGACGGTGTCGGCTCCCTGGATCTCCACTCCTTCCCTGGACGCGAGGCCTGCGACGGCGCCGAGCATCGCGATCCGGTGGTCGCCGCGGGCGTCGATCCGGCCGCCCTTGAGACGGGTCGGGACGCCGTTGATCGTCCAGCCGTCGTCGCGCGAGCGGATGTGCGCGTCGAAGGCGCGCAGCGGGTCGGTCACGGCTTCGATGCGGTCGCTCTCCTTCACGCGGAGCTCGCGCGCGCCGCGCACGATGCTCTTGCCGCGCGCATGCGAGGCGAGGAGCGCGACGAGCGGCAACTCGTCGACGAGGCGCGGGACTTCGTCCGCCTTCACCTCGACCGCGTTCAGCTCCGAGTACTGGATCTGCACGTCGCCGACCTGCTCGCGGCCCGAGCGGCGCCGGTTGAAG
>JBGPLW010000341.1:0-2791 GCA_041486645.1 Gaiellaceae bacterium
ACGCGCGATCTCGGCGCCGAGCTCGCCGACGCGAGCTGCCAGCTCATCGGCCGAGAGATAGATCTCGCCGATGCGCGGATCTATGACGCCAGATCGAGACGGAAGTGCTGAGCCAGCCGTTCGAGGTCTCGCTTGTAGAAAAGCTTGATCCGGACATCCGGATACCGCTCGCGCAACTTGCGCAGCTTCCGGTTCTTGCGCGTGACGAGCGACTGCTTCATCACGGTGAGCTCGATGTACAGATCCTGCTCCGTCAGGTAGAAGTCCGGCGCGAACGCCTCCCGCACGCGGCCGTCCTCGTCCTCCTCGAGGACGAAGGTTCGCGGCTCGTAGAGCCACGGGATTCCGTAGTAGTCGAGCACCTTGGCGCACTCGAGCTCGGCCTGACTGGCGAAGCGCGGTGGCTCGGTGCCCTGATATGCCTGGAAATCAGGGATATCGAGCCCCATCTGCTCTTCAAGGTACCTACGCGGTCGGACAGCGAAACCATGTAAGACACCGGGTTCATGGCACGGATCAGCCTCGTTCCCCAGAAGCGTGAGTTCTTCGACCTCTTCAACCAGGCCGCCTCGAACGCGGTGGCCATCTCGGAGTGCCTCACCGACCTCCTGCTCGACTTCCCCGAGCGCGCGGACGAGCGGATGCGCGACATCAAGGAGCTCGAGCACCACGGAGACCGGCTCACCCACGAGCTCGTCGACCTGATCAACCGGACGTTCGTCACGCCGTTCGACCGCGACGACATGTACCGGCTCGCGGGCGTGCTCGACGACATTTGCGACCACGTCGACGACACCGCCGAGAAGATCGTCCTCTACGGCGTCCGCGAGGTGCGGCCGCAGGCGCGCCGGCAGGCCGAGGTGATCCAGCGAGCCTCCGTCAAGCTCTCCGAGGCGATCGCCCGCCTCGAAGGCTTCAAGGACTCGAAGCGCCAGCTGATCGAGCTGCGCGAGCTCGAGGACGAAGGCGACCGCATCGCGCGCGAGGCGATCGCCGAGCTCTTCAGCGGCGGCCTCGACGCGATCGCGCTGATCCGCTGGAAGGACATCCACGAGCAGCTCGAGGAAGCCGTCGACGCCTGCGAGAACGCCGCCGACGTGCTCGAGGCGATTCTCGTCAAGAACCGTTGAGCAACGTCCTACTCGTCGTCGTCGTTGCCGTCGCGCTCGGTTTCGACTTCACGAACGGCTTCCACGACACCGCGAACTACATCGCGACGTGGGTCGGCACGCGCGCGCTCTCGCCGCGCTGGGCCGTGCTCGTCTCGGCTGCCGCGAACCTCGCCGGCGCGTTCGTCACGACCGCGGTGGCGAAGACCGTCGGTAAGGGGATCATCGACACGGGTCTCGCGACCGAGAAGACCGTCCTCGCCGCGCTGATCGGCGCGATCGTCTGGAACCTGCTGACGTGGTGGCTCGGACTGCCCTCGAGCTCGACCCATGCCCTGATCGGCGGTCTCGTCGGCGCAGCGCTCGTGCAGTCGGGGTCGAAAGGCGTGCAGTGGCACGGCATTCTCGAGAAAGTCGTCATTCCGGGTGCGATCTCCCCGGCCGTCGGCTTCACGGGCGCCTTCCTGCTGATGGTGCTCATCTACCGGGTCTTCTTCCGCGCGTCGCCGGGGGTCGCGCATCGCGGCTTCCGCTACGGGCAGCTCCTGACCGGCACGTGGGTCGCCTTCACGCACGGCGCGAACGACGCGCAGAAGACGATGGGCGTGATCGCGCTCGCACTCGTCACGCACGGCAACATCTCGCACTTCTACATCCCGACGTGGGTGAAGATCGCCGCGGGCCTCACCATCGCCGCCGGCACCTACGCCGGCGGCTGGCGGATCATCCGCACGCTTGGCCAGCGCATCTACAAGATGCAACCGGAGCACGGCTTCGCCGCCCAGCTCAGCGCCGGCTCGACGCTCTATGCCGGCACGCACTTCGGCTTCCCGATCTCGACGACGCACGTCGTCACGGGCTCGGTCATGGGTGCGGGCGCCGTTCGCGGCGTCTCGGCCGTGAAGTGGGGAATCGCCGGGAACATCCTCACCGCGTGGCTCCTGACCCTGCCCGCGGCGGCCCTCGTCGCGGCCGCCTGCTACTACCCCGTGACCTGGATATTCTAGGCTCTGGGAATGCTCGAGGGACCGGATCGTCCCTTCACGATCGTCCAGCTGTCCGACCTGCACTGCGGGGAGCAGTTCTTCCTGCCAAACCTGCTCGAGCGCGCGATCGCCGAGACGAACGAGCTGCGGCCTGACGTCGTCGTCATCTCCGGCGACCTGACCTCGCACGGCTTCAAGGACGAGTACGCGCTCGCCAAGCGCTATGTCGAATCGATCGACTGCGAGTCGATGATCATCATCCCGGGCAACCACGATTCGCGGAACGTCGGCTACGTCCACTTCGAGGAGCTCTTCGGCGACCGCAGCTCCGTGCTGCGCAAGAACGGCGTCACGCTCGTCGCGGTCGACTCGACCGAGCCAGACCTCGACAACGGGCAGATCGGCCGTGGCCGCTACGGCTGGATCGAGCAGCAGTTCGCGGATCCCGCCGACCTGCGCGTCTTCGTCGTCCACCACCACCTGCTGCCGGTGCCGGGCACCGGCCGCGAACGCAACATCGTCTACGACGCCGGCGACCTGCTCGAGGTGTTGCAGGCCTGCGACGTCGACCTCGTGCTGTGCGGGCACAAGCATGTGCCGTACGCGTGGCGTCTGGAGCGCCTGTTCGTCGTGAACGCCGGCACCTATTCGTCGCTGCGGCTGCGCGGGAACACCAAGGCCTGCTACAACATCGTG
>JBGPLW010000342.1:0-2789 GCA_041486645.1 Gaiellaceae bacterium
GAGGGATTAGCGCAACCAGGTTTCAACCTGGTTGCAGTCGTTGTGCCGATCGAACAACGCGAACGACTGCAACCTGCTTGAAAGCAGGTTGCGGGGACGTCAGCGCAACAGCTCTTCCACCGACAGATCGTCCGGGCGCCGCGGCGGCCGCACCTCGCGCCACGTGCACTGATCGGGGTCCTTGTCCGGCCGGAAGCGGACGAGCTTCGTCCCGTGCCGGAAGCGGCTCTTCTCGAGCTTGTCGAAGCGCACCTCGACTACGAGCTTCGGCTTCAGCGCCTGCTCCTCGAGCTCGCCGGTGCCCCACCGGTTCGGCTCCGAGAAGCGGCGGTCGCTCTTCTTGTCGAGGAGCGGCAGCACGAGCGCCGCGATCTCGTCGTGTCGCTTCGCGCCGACCGCGGCGGAGCCGACGTAGTCGAGGTGCCCGTCGTCGGCGTAGAGGCCGAGCAGCAGCGTGGCTATCGTCGCTCGTCCGCCGGCCTTGAAGCGCACGCCGGCGACGACGCAATCCGCCGTCTTATACGGCTTCACCTTCGCGACGCCGTCGCGTGAGCCGGGCAGGTAGGGCAGGCCGAGTTTCTTCGCGATCACGCCGTCGAAGCCGGCCGCCTGCAGCGTCTGCAGCCACTCGCGCGCCTGCTCGACGTCCTCGGTGACCGGCGAGAGCGCAACGCCGTTCGCGACCTTCTCGAGCTGCGCACGGCGCTTCTCGATCGGCTGCTCGTGCACGGGCTTGCCCTTCCAGAGCAGCAGGTCGAACGCGACGAACGTCGCCGGGATCTCGCCCGACAGTTTTCGGACACGACTCTCCGCAGGGTGGAGGCGCGTCTGCATCGCGTCGAAGTCGAGCTTCCCGTCGCGGGCGATCACGATCTCGCCGTCGAGCGCGGAGTGCGGCGGCAGGAGCTCGCCCGTCACACGCAGTTCCGGGAAGTACCGAAGTAGCGGCCGTCCGTTGCGCGACCAGAGCGCAAGCTCGCCGCCGTCGTTCTCGAGGACGCCGCGGAAGCCGTCCCACTTCGGCTCGTACCGCCAGCCGCCCTGTGACGGGAGCTCCGACACGAGCTCGGCCTCCATCGGCGGGAACGGGACATTCGGGCCTGGCGCGTCGGGCACAGCCGTGCGAGCCTATCGGGGATGAAACGCCTCGCCGTCGGGCTCCTGCTCGTCGCCGCCGTCGCGGGCTGCGGCGGCGCGAAGCCGCACGGCGAAGCGCCGCCGTACGCGTATCTGACAGACGTCCTCGTCTCGAGCTCGACCGTGCGGTTCGAGTTCCGGTCGCCGCCGCTGGAGATTCGAAAAGGCTACGAGCCGCGCACCCACCTCGCCGAGTGCGGCTCCGGCAAGCCGATCGCGCTTCGCGGCGCCGCCTACTTCATCGTCCACTTCCAGCCGGCGTCGAGCGCTGAGCTGAACGGCGAGCAGGTCGTCTTCACCTACAAGGGGCCGAAGCGCCTGCCCGGCCCCGGGCCCGTCCTCGAGGTCGTGAAGATGTGCGACTTCGAGGCCGACCTCGGCTGGGCGATCGGCCTCGAGCGCCGCCTGCCCCTGCACGTCGCGCGCGACGGCTCGGCCGTGACGGTCAGCTTCGGCTAGAGCCGCGCCTCGCTCAATTCAACCAGGGCGCGAGGAAGCTCTCGATCTCGCGGCAGCCGCGGGGCTGTTCGAGCCGGGCGCGAACGACCTTGTCCTCGACAACGACGAGCGTCGGCATCGTCCCGATGCCGAAGCGCTCGACGAGGTCGGGGCGCTCCTTCTCGTCGACGCGGTAGAGCTTGAACGTGCCGTGGTTCCGCCGCCGCTGGAGCACCTGGGCGAGGAAGCCCTCGGCGCGGCGGCACGATCCGGACACGGGCGAGTAGAAGAACACGAGTCCGGGCTTGTTGGTGTCGGCAGCCAGGGCTGAAATGTCCACTCCTCCTTCTGCGGGGTACCTTCGCGGGGGGAAGGCTGGACATTCCTTACCCCGAGACCGGCCGGTCCAATCACGGTCCGCTCAGGAATGTCCAAGAACCCTCGCCGGCTCTTGGCGCAACCCCGACCGGCGCCCCGCGTCTAACGTGACTGGATGAGACGCGTCGGAGTCACGGGTCTGGGCGCGGTGACGCCGCTCGGGAACGACGCGCCCACGACCTGGCGGGCCGCGGTCGAGGGCAGAAGCGGCATCGACTTCATCCACTCGTACGACCCGAGCGAGCAGGCCGTGCGGATCGCCGCCGAGGTGAAGGGCTTCGACCCGAGTGCGGTCGCCTCCCACAAGGAGGCGCGCAAGCTCGACCGGAACGTCCTGCTCGCGCTCGCCGCGGCGCGCGAGGCCGTCGCGGATGCCGCACTCGACGCCGTGTACGAGCCGGGACGGGTCGGGATCCTCTTCGGCACGGCGATCGGCGGCTTCCTCGGGATCATGGAACAGGCCGAGGTGATGCGCGTGCGCGGGCCGAGCCGCGTCGCGCCGACGTTCATCCCGAGCGTGCTCGTCGACGCGGCGAGCGGGCAGCTCGCGATCTCACTCGGCTTCCGCGGGCCGAACTACGCGCCGGTGTCCGCCTGCGCGACCGGTTCGCACGCCATCGGCGAAGCGGCGGAGCTGATCAAGCGCGGCGACGCCGATGCGGTTCTCGCCGGCGGCGCCGAGGCGTGCATCCACCCGCTGATCTTCGCGGGCTTCAGCGCGATGCGAGGGCTCGTCGCCGAGGAAGAGCACCCGCCGCGCGCGTCGCGCCCGTTCGACGCGACTCGCGCCGGCTTCGTCATCGGCGAAGGCGCATGCGTGCTCGTGCTCGAGGAGC
>JBGPLW010000343.1:0-2781 GCA_041486645.1 Gaiellaceae bacterium
CACGCCCTCACGCGTGACGATGCCCTGCCGCTCGAGGAGGAGCTCTGCGAGCGCGCGGCGATCCGGCTGCCCTGCAAAGAGCCCGGCGGCGAGCGACCAGCGTCCCTGCGTCGCGGTCGGCCGCACGGCGCGTGAACGCGAGAAGCGGCGGGCGCCGCGCTCCGGGCGCGGCGTCTGATAGCGGCGCTCAGCGCGGAGCGGCTGCCACGAGTCGTTCGTGACCTCGCCCGCCCAGACGAGATCCCAGAGCGCGGGCAGCGCGACCGCGTCCTCGAGGTTCGTCTCCGTGAGCAGGTCGCGCCAGAAGCGGGCGCCGCCGGCGAGCGCGCTGCGGATCGCGTCGTGCGCCTCGCCGTCGGGCGCGGTCGCGGCGGACGGTTGCCCGAGAAGCGGCGCGTCGTCGCGGAAGAACACTGCGACGCGGTCGAGGCCGGCGCCGGCCCAGACGAGCTCTCCCGACGCGCAGAGCTGGTCGAGCTGCTCCGGCCGGTAGGCCGGCACGCGGCGCGGCAGCACCTCGGCCTCCCACAGCGACACGGGCAGCGCGAGCCCCTGCAGCGGGATGAGCGCCTCGCGGAGCGTCGCGCGCCGGTCGATGCCGTGCCACGTCGGTAGGAACTTGCCGAGCGCAGCCTGCTCTGCCGGCTCGACCTCGCGCCGCAGCGCTGCAAGCGACGCGCGGCGCAGCCGGCGCAGCACGTCGGGGTCGCACCACTCGCGCTCGCTGCCGCCCGGGCGGAGCTCGCCGCGCACGAGCTTGTCGGCGCGCTCGAGCTCGCGCAGGTGCGGTTCGACGTCGATGCCGAACCACTCGTTCACCTGTTTCGTCGTGAAGGGGCCGCGGCCGCGCGCGAAGCGCTGCACGAGCTGGCGCAGCGACTCGGGGCCGCCTTCGAGGAACGTGTCGGGCAGACCCGAGGGCGGCATGACGCCGAGCGCGTCGCGGTAGCGGCCCGCATCCTCGGCCGCGATCAGCCGCTCGTCGCCCGCGATGCGCGTGCGCACGGCGCGGCGCTCCGTTTCGAGGATCGCCGCGTGCGCCTCGTCGAACTCGCCGACGCGCAGGTCGCCGCGCAGGCGGAGCACGTCGTGCAGATGGTCGGGGCTCTTCGGCCGCGGCCGCAGCGACGCCTCGACCTCCGCGAGCGCGTCCGCGTCGATCAGCTCGCGCAGCTCCTCCTGGCCGAGCAGCTCGCGCAGCAGATCGCGGTCGAGTGAGAGCGCCTGCGCACGCCGCTCCGCCGGGGGCGTGTCGTCCTCGTACATATAGGTGGCGATGTAGTCGAACAGCAGCGACGACGCGAACGGCGACGCCGACGCGGACTCGACTTCGACGAGATCGACCTCGCGCGTGCGCAGCCCGTGCAGCAGCTGCTTCAGCGCCGGCAGGTCGAACACGTCCTGCAGGCACTCGCGGTACGTTTCGAGCACGATCGGGAAGCTCGCGTACTTGCGCGCGACCTGAAGCAGCCCCTGCGCCTTCAGCCGCTGCTGCCAGAGCGGCGTGCGCTCGCCGGGCCGCCGGCGCGGGATCAAGAGGGCACGCGCCGCGTTCTCGCGGAAGCGCGCGCCGAAGAGCGCCGTCTGCCCCACCTCGGCGAGCACGAGCTCGTCGAGCTCATCGGCCGTGAGGAGCAAGAGCTCCGTCGCAGGCGGCGCGTCCGCGTCGGGCAGGTGGAACGCGATGCCGTCGTCCGACCAGATCGACTGCACCTCGATCCCGAGCGACTCGCGCAACCGCGCTCCGACGGCCATCGCCCACGGCGCGTGTACGCGCGCACCGAACGGTGTGAGGATGCAGATCCGCCAGTCGCCGATCTCGTCGCGGAAGCGCTCGACGACGACGGTGCGATCCGAGGGCACGACGCCGGTTGCGCGTTCCTGCTCGCGCAGGAACGTGAGGAGATTCTCGGCCGCCCGAGCGTCGAGGTCGCCGGACAGGCGCGCGCGTGCTTGCTTGTCCGAGAGAGCCATCAGCTCGCGCGAGAACTTCCCGATCGCGGCGCCGAGCTCGTAGGGCCGGCCGACTCCCTCGCCCTTCCAGAACGGCACCGAGCCGGGCACGCCCGGCGCGGGCGACACGAGCACGCGATCGCGCGTGATCTCCTCGATGCGCCACGACGAGGCGCCGAGCATGATCACCTGCCCGGCACGCGCCTCGTAGACCATCTCCTCGTCGAGCTCGCCGACGCGGCCGCCGCCGTCGACGATGAACACGCCGAAGAGGCCGCGGTCCGGGATCGTTCCGGCATTCGTGACAGCGAGCCGGCGCGCGCCCTCGCGGCCGCGCACGACGCCGGCGGTTCTGTCCCAGATGATGCGCGGCCGCAGCTCGGCGAACTCGTCGGACGGATAGCGGCCGGCAAGCATGTCGAGCACGTTCTCGAGCTGAAGGCGCGACAGGTCGGCGAACGGGTACGCGCCGCGCACGAGTGCATGCAGCTCGTCGACCTCGATCTCCTCCTGCGCGCAGATCGCGACGATCTGCTGCGCGAGCACGTCGAGCGGGTTGCGCGGAATCTGCGTCTCTTCGATCGCGCCCTCGCGCATGCGCTCGAGCACGACCGCAGACTCGAGCAGGTCGGCCCGGAACTTCGGGAAGATGCGGCCCTTCGAGACCTCGTGCAGCGAGTGGCCGGCGCGGCCGATGCGCTGCAAGCCGCGCG
Organism: Gaiellaceae bacterium; assembly: GCA_041486645.1. Classification (GTDB taxonomy): domain Bacteria; phylum Actinomycetota; class Thermoleophilia; order Gaiellales; family Gaiellaceae; genus Palsa-739. The sequence continues at coordinate 2,667 of JBGPLW010000343.1, forward strand.
CAACCGACTTCGGCGACTCGACCTGCACGACGAGGTCGACGGCGCCCATGTCGATGCCGAGCTCGAGCGACGATGTCGCGACGAGGCAGGGAATCCGTCCCGCCTTCAGGTCTTC
>JBGPLW010000344.1:0-2736 GCA_041486645.1 Gaiellaceae bacterium
GACCGTGGGGGAACCCATGCTTCCCCACGGACCCCCTCCTTCGTCCGTCGATAGACGTGAGCGTCTTGTGCTCCGGCGAGAGCGCGGTCTCGCCTCCGCCGACCGGTCGCACTCCTCAAGAACGTCTCTTGACGGGTTGCCTGCCCCGCGCGGGCAGGGTCAGCCGAGCACGCGCAATATCGCTCGCGGCCTAACTAAGGTTCGGTCATGCGAATCGTCACGGGCCTATTGCTGGCGTTTGCTGTGGTGAGCAGCGTTGTTCTCCTCGTGCTTGATGCGTCGCGGGGATTCCGCGAGGGTGACGCCCGGAGGGTCGTGTCGGCCCTCCCATTGATCGCGATCGCGCTCGCTTGTCTCGCCTTCCACGCCACCTGGACGCCGCAACCACTCGACCTGCTCAAGCGCGTTCTGCTCAGCGCTGCGTTCCTGTTCTGGGCGGCAAATCAGCTATTCCCGACTACAGGATGGGCACCCGTCGCCAACGATGTTGCTATCGCCCTGTTCGTCCTCGATCTGGCGCTCATCCTCTGGAGCGACTTGCGACCTCATTTCGCGAGCCACGCCTAGTAGGCGTAGATCAGCGCGCCGAGCGCGATCACGAGCACGCCGGCCGGGATGAGAAAGAACGGGCTCGTCGGCTGCGGGAGGTTGCTGCCCTGGACGAAGCGGCCGCCGACGACGATGCGCGACTCGCCGGCCATGCGGGTCGTGCTGCCGGACTGACCGACGAGCAGGACCGTGAGCCCGCCGCCGATCCACATCGCCCACGCGATCGCGTGCGCCGGCGACGCACGGTTGCTGAACGCCGCGAAGATTGCACCCCCGAGTGCGCAGACGCCTGCGATGAGCGCAGTGACTACGAGGAAGAACGCGACGGCGCGGGCGGCTTTGCTCATCGCTGCGCGAACGAGCGTAGCTTGTCGACCGCGCGCTGGGAGAGCGGCGGCTTCAGCAGCTCGTTTGCGACGAGCGTGCCCGAGCCGGCGCCGAGGCCGGGGCCGGGCCAGGTGCTCGCACCGATGTGCCAGAGGCGCTCGACTGCGGTCGCGTGCCCGGGACTGCGCGGGAACGGCCTCCAGAGGAAGTTCTGGTCGAGCGAGAGCGCGCCGCCGTAGGGATCGCCGTGGCGGAGGTTCACGTTCCGGCGCTCGAGGTCGGCGGGCGAGAGAACGACGCGCTTCACGACGCTCGACTGGAGGTTCGGGATGTGCTGCTCGAGCCGCGCCTGGATCCGGTCGGCGTACCGCTCGCGCAGGTCGTCCGACCAGGCGCCGCCACCGACGGGGAGCTCGCCTGCGGCGTCACCTTTGACGTGCCACGGCAGCTCCTGGAGCTGGATCCAGAGCAGACCTTTGCTTGCAGGCGCGCGCGACGGGTCGATCGTGAGCGGCTGGCCGACGACGATCGTCGCCTCCGCCGGCAGCAGTCCGCGCTCGGCCTCGTTGACTGCGCGCGAAACGCCGTCGAGGCCCGGCGTGACGTGGACGATCGCCGTGTCGTTCAGTCGCGGATCGCCCTGCCACCGTGCCGGTTCGGACAGCGCGAAGTGGATCTGCATCTCGGAGCGGCCGTAGCGGAATCGACTCGCGCCTTCGCGAATTGGAGCGGGCACGTCGGCCCCGTCGAGGAGGCGCTCGTACAGCTGCGTCGGCGTGACGTTCGCGATTACCGCGCGCTCGGCTGTGATCGTGTCGCCAGCGGTGGTGCGAACAGCCACTGCGCGCCCGCTCTGCACGAGCACGCGCTCGACGTCGACGCCCGTCTCGCACGAGCCGCCGCTGTCGCGGATCAGCTGGACGAGCGCGTCGGCGAGCTTCGCACCGCCCCCGCGCGGGATCGGCATGCCGCCCTCCTGGACGGCGACGGCGATCACCTGCGTCATGAACCCTGACGCCGCGGCATCGGGACCGAGCCCGGTGTGGAGCACCCACGGCGCGAGGACTCCGTGTGCACGCTCCGACGCGAAGGTCTGCTCGAGCCAGTCGCGGCTCGTCTGCAACAGCTCTCCGGCGAAAGCGGCGAAGCCGTTTCGCCCGAGACGACGCATCGCCTTCGCGCCGAGCGCGAGACCGGACGGTGACCAGAGCTCTGTTCCGAGCACACCGAACGCAAGGTCGGCGTTCGGGAAGAAGCGCTCGAGCACGCCCGCCCACTCCGGCCCGAGCTCCTTCGCGTTGCCTTCGGCCGTGCGCAGAAGGAACGCCGCTTCGCCGTCGGGGTACGCGGTCGCCGTCGGCAGCTCGGTGTTCAGGTACTCGAGCCCGCGTCTCGCCAGCTCGTCTCCGAGCTGCGCGTGCGCGGCACCGCCGACCCACAGTGGATGCCAGGCGCTGAAGACGTCGTGATGGAACCCAGGCTCCGTGAGCTCGGCCGTCTGGATCGCGCCGCCGAGCCAATCGTTCCGCTCGAGCACGCACACCCGCCAGCCTGCGCGTGAGAGCAGCGCGCCGCAGGCGAGCGAGTTGACCCCGCTGCCGACGATCACCGCGTCGTAGTCAGCCACCCACGAGCTCCCGGAACTCGTCGTCGGTGACGAGGCCGCGTTTCCGCGTCCCGAGCTCCTTCACCTTCGCAAGCAGCTCGGCCCGGCGTTCCTCGGGCACGTCGAGACCGAGCTCCTCCGCCTTGATGCGAATCGAGTCGAGGCCGCTCTTCTTCCCGAGCACGATCCCGCGCTCTGCGGCGACGAGCTGCGACGAGTACGGCTCGATCGACGGCGGATCGTGGAATTGCGAC
>JBGPLW010000345.1:0-2722 GCA_041486645.1 Gaiellaceae bacterium
CCTGAACATCGACACGGGCGAGGTCGAGGATCTCCTCAAGGCGGGGATCGGCGATCCGACCATGGTCACGCGCTCCGCGCTGCAGAACGCGGCGTCGATCGCGAAGAACATCCTCACCACCGAGGCAATCGTCGCGGAGGCGCCTGAGAAGGCCGGCGCCGGCATGGGCATGCCTGACATGGGCGGGATGATGTAACGAAGCCCTTCGGGGTTTCGCGTGAAGGGCCGGCGCTTGCGCCGGCCCTTCGTGTTTCCTAGGGGTATGAGCAGCGCCGACGATCTCGTTGCCCGCTACCTCGCCCAGCTTCAGGAGGAGCTGCGGAATGTCGATGCGCGTGTGCGCGACCACGTCGTAGGTGACGTGGCGGGGCGCATCGCGGCGGCGCGCGAGACGGGCGTGGACGTGCGTGCGATCCTCGAGGACGTCGGCGATCCGCTCGACATCGCCGCCGACGTGCGCGAGCGGCACGGGGTGCGCGAGCGCTCGAACTGGCGCGAGATCGCCGCGGTCGCGCTGCTGCCGTTCGGCGGCGTCGTGATCCCGTTCGCCGGCTGGTTCGTGGGGCTCTACTTCCTCTGGTCGAGTCCCGTTTGGACGGTGCGCGAAAAGCTCGGCGCGACGGCCGTTCTTCCCTTCGGCGTGCTGCTGCCGCTGCTCCTGGTCGCGCGCAGCCCGTTCTTCGCCTTCGCGCTGCTCGCACCGGTCGGGACGGGCGTCTACCTCGCGCTGCGCCTCAGGGCCTGAAAAGGGAAGCGGCCCCGGGGAGGGGCCGCTTCTTCCACTTGGGGTGGGGAGGTGGGTACGGGAATTATCGGCAGGGCCGCCGGACGGCTTTAGCCCCAAAATGCCCTAGAAACCGTACCGCTCCTCCTTCCAGAAATCGGCGTCGTTGTGGTAGCCGTAGCGCTCCCAGAAGCCCGGCTTGTCGATCGAGGAGAGCTCGATCCCGCGGAGCCACTTGGCGCTCTTCCAGAAGTATCTCGTCGGGATCACGAGCCGGACGGGCCAGCCGTGCTCCGGGGTCAGCGGTTCGCCGTCGGCCTCGTAGACGACGAGCGCGTGCTCGTCCTCGAGCGCCGAGAGCGGCACGTTCGCCGTGAAGCCGGCCTCGGCGTGGGCGATCGAGAAGTTCGCGGTCGGCTTCGGCCGGCAGAGCTTCGCGAGCTCGCGCCAGTGGACGCCCTTGAACTGCGCGTCGAACCGGCTCCAGCGGGTGACGCAGTGGATGTCGGTCGTCACCTCGGTCGCCGGGAGCGCCTTCAGCTCGTCGAAGCTCAGCGCGAGCGGCTGCTCGACCTCGCCGGTCACGTCGAGCGTCCACGTGGCGAGGTCGACGTCCGGCACCTCGCCGGCATGGAGCACCGGCCACTTCTCGGTGAAGTACTGGCCCGGCGGCAGGCGGTCGGGGTCGAACCCTGCCTCGCGGACCTTGTCCTCTGCTTTCGATCGGAAGAGGGGCATCGATTCCTACACTAGTTGGAGTGGATATTGCTGCACGAGAGCGGGCCTTCGTCCGCGTCGCGGGGCCGGATGCGTGCGACTACCTGCACAGGATGGTCTCGAACGACGTCGAGTCGTTACAGGTCGGCGACGCGTGCCCGGCGCTGCTCCTGACAGCGAAGGCGCGCCTGATCGCGCCCGTCGTCGTCTGGCGGCGCGACGACGACGACTTCCTCCTCCTCACCGAGCCGGAGCTCGGCGACGCGGTGCGCGCGCTCCTGACGCGCATGCGGCTGCGCGCGGAATGCGAGATCGAGCCGGAGCAGCACAGCTCCTCGCTCGTCTTCGGCGGCGAGGGGATCGCGACCGACTTCCCGGGCGCGGTCGAGGTGCTCGACTCGGGCCTCGCGCCGACACTCGACGCCGGCGAGCTCGAGCGCCGGCGCGTCGAAGCGGGCGTCCCGCGCTGGGGGCGCGAGCTCGACGACCGTATCCTCCCGGCGGAAGCCGGGCTCGACGCGACGCACATCAGCTTCGGCAAGGGCTGCTACCCCGGGCAGGAGCCGGTCGCGCGGCTGCACTACCGCGGGAAGGCCAACCGCGCGCTTCGCGTGCTGGAGCTCGCCGACGTGCCGCCCTACGACGCCGAGCTCGTCCACGACGGCAAGGTCGTCGGGCGCGTGACGAGCGCCGTGCGCCGGCCCGACGGGTCGGTCGTCGCGCTCGCGTTCGTGCGCACGGAGGTTCCGGCCGACGCGCGGCTCGAGCTCGCACATGCCGCGGCTTGAGAAGGCCGACTGGTGGTCGGTTCGCCGCGCGCAGAACATGAAGCCCGCGACATACCGCTGCCCGCTGTGCGGCTACCGGCTGCACGCGATGAGCCCGCACGTGCTGATTGCACCGGAAGGCGACACGTCGAGGCGCCGTCACGCACACGCCGAGTGCGTCGCCGCCGCGAAGCTGACGACCTACGACGACTGGCGCCGTGCGCAGCTCCGCAAGCCCGGACTGCTCGCGCGGCTCCTGCGAAGATGACTGCATGAATTCGCGCGAACGCGTCCGCACGGCGTTGCGGCACGAGGAGCCGGACCGCGTGCCGGTCGACTTCCTCGCGACACCGGATGTGTGGGACAAGCTCGTGGCGAAGCTCGCACCGGACACCTCGTCGGTCGGTGCGACCGACTTCATCCAGCCGGAGCGCGAAGCACTCCTCCGCCACTTCGAGGTCGACACACGTGTCGTCTCGTACGACATGTTCTGCAAGCCGCCCGACGAGTCGAA
>JBGPLW010000346.1:0-2713 GCA_041486645.1 Gaiellaceae bacterium
CGCGGTCACGCACATGCGCGCCGTGTTCGGTGGGATCCGCCGGCTCGCGAGCCTGCCGCCCGAGGAGCTTTACTCCGAAGCCAAGAACTTGCAGGCGCCGTACGAGCTCGTCCGCTGGGTGGCCGAGAACGGCCGGCTGCCGGTCGTCACCTTCACCGCGGGCGGCATTGCGACGCCCGCCGACGCGTCTCTCTGCATGCAGCTCGGCGCCGACGGCGTCTTCGTCGGCTCGGGCATCTTCAAGTCGGGCGACCCCGAGCGCCGCGCCAAGGCGATCGTCGAGGCGACGACGCACTTCCAGGACGCGGACATCCTCGCCCGTGTCTCGGCCGGTCTCGGCGAGCCGATGGTCGGCATCTCGACGCAGACGCTCGATCCGAGCGAGCTGCTCGAGACCCGCGGCTGGTAGCGCCGTCCGCCCAGCGCGTTAGCGTCCTTCGGCACATGGCCGAAATGCCGAAGCCCGTCTGGAAGAGTTCCTCGTTCCTCGTCTACACCGGCGGCCTGACGGTCCTCGGCGCCGCGCTCGGTGCGCTCGGATATCTCGCCTCGTCGTACGGCGACGCCGCGTTTGCCGGCTGGGCCCTGCTCATTCTCGTCGTCCTCTACGGGATCGCGCACGCGTTCAAGCGTCGCGACCGGTGGGTCGCGGCGGGCATCTTCGCCTTCGCGTCGGTGATCGCCTGGGGCTTCTTCGTCGGAGCGCTCTGGGTCTGGTTCGGCTGGCTCTCCGTGCACGACGCCGCACGGCTCCCCTTCCACGGCTTCTCCGTGGCGAGACTCTCTCTCTACCTGCTCGTGCTGGCAGCGGCGACCGACGACAGGCGCCGCTTCCGCTTCCCGTTCATCACGGCCATCACGGTGCTCGTCGGGTGGCTCTTCGTCACCGACCTGATCTCGGGCGGCGGCGACTGGTCGGCGGTCGTGACGCTCCTGGTCGGTCTCGCGTACACGCTTGCGGGCGGCTCGAGCGACCGTCCGTCCGCGTTCTGGCACCACCTCGGCGGCGGCCTCCTCATCGGCGGCAGCCTCCTCTACTGGTGGCACGGGGGCGACTGGCAGTGGGCGCTGATCTGCGTCGCCGCGCTCGTTTACATCGGTATGGCGCACCGCACCGGTCGTTCGAGCTGGGCCGTCCTCGGGGCGTGGGGGCTTCTCGCCGCGACATCGCACTTCTCGACCGAGTGGGCGAGCGACAGCGGCGGCTCGTCCTTCGGGCCGCTCGGCAGCTTCGCGTACCGCGGCTGGGTGCCGCCGCTCGTCTTCGCGTTCACCGGGTTCCTGCTCGTCGCGCTCGGCCTCGTGGTCGCGCGGCGGCGTCCCGCCTGACGGCCTCTACAATTCGCCTGTGGAGAAGCCGCTCCGAATCGGCGTCCTCGCCTTGCAAGGCAACTTCCGCGAGCACGCGGCGGTGCTGCGGCGCCTTGGCGCCGACCCCGTCGAAGTGCGGCTGCCGGCGCAACTCGAAGGTCTCGACGGCCTGATCCTTCCCGGCGGAGAGTCGACGGCGATCACGAGGTTGATGCGCCTTTACGGGATCGACGAGGCGCTGCGCTCGTTCGACGCGCCGATCTTCGGCACCTGCGCGGGCATGATCGTGCTCGACCGCGACCACCTCGGTCTCGCCGACATTCGCGTCGAGCGGAACGCCTTCGGCCGGCAGGTCAAGAGCTTCGAGTCGGACATCGACATCGGCGACGGCGGCGAGCCCTTGCGCGCGGTATTCATTCGCGCGCCGTGGATCGCGGAGGCGGGCCCGGACGTCGACGTCCTCGCCGAGGTCGACGGGCATCCCGTGCTCGCACGGCAGGGGCGGATCCTCGTCGCCGCGTTCCATCCGGAGCTGACCGACGACACGCGAATCCACGAGCTCTTTCTGAATCTGGTGCGGGAGGCGATGAGCGTAGACTCGGCGGAGCTCACCAAGGGAGCGAAGGCGCCGGCTTTGCCGGCGCCGGGAGCGGGGATGAGTGTCCGGGCATAGCAAGTGGTCGTCGATCAAGCACAAGAAGGGCGCCGCCGACGCGAAGCGCGGCAAGCTGTTCTCGAAGCTGACGCGCGCGATCATCGTCGCGGCACGCGAGGGCGGGGGCGACCCGTCGGCGAATCTCGCGCTCCAGAACGCGATCGAGAAGGCGCGCTCGTACTCCATGCCGAAGGACAACATCGACCGCGCGATCGCGAAGGGCTCCGGTGCCGACTCGGACACGAGCACGTTCGAGACCGTCGTCTATGAGGGGTACGGCCCGAGCGGTGTCGCCGTGATCGTCGAGGCGCTGACCGACAACCGCAACCGCACGGCCAGCGACGTGCGGCACACGTTCGCGAAGAACGACGGCAACCTCGGCGGCTCGGGTGCCGTCGCATGGCTCTTCGAGCGCCGCGGCGTCGTGCTTGTGCCGGCCGCCGGCGTCGACGAGGACGAGCTCATGCTCGCCGCGGCTGAAGCCGGCGCGGACGACATCTCGCTCGACGGCTCGTCGTACCAGGTGCTCTCGGCGCCCGAGCAGCTCGGCGCGGTGCGCGGAGCGCTCGAGGCCGCGGGCTTCACCATCGAGTCGAGCGAGCTGACGATGCTCCCGAAGACGACCGTCGAGGTCGCCGACGAGGGCGACGCGAAGAAAGTGCTGCGCCTGATGGATCAGCTCGAGGACAACGACGACGTGCAGGACGTGTTCGCGAACTTCGACATCCCCGAGCAGGTGCTCGAGGC
>JBGPLW010000347.1:0-2667 GCA_041486645.1 Gaiellaceae bacterium
AGGTCGGCCCCGTCGACCTGATGTGCCGCGACGAGAGCGGCGAGTGGGTCGCGGTCGAGATCAAGCGCATCGCGACGATCGAGGCTGTCGAGCAGCTGACGCGCTACCTCGGCTTCATCCGCGAGGACCCGGCGAAGAGCGCGTGCCGCGGCATCCTCGCCGCCCAGAAGCTGAAGCCTCAGGCCGTGACGCTCGCCGAGTCGCGCGGCATCCGCTGCGTCGAGGTCGACCTCGAGCTCCTCCGTGGCGAGCGCGAGCCGGACCTGACGCTCTTCACGGCCTGACGATCGCCTTCAGGTAACCGTCGGGCGGCTCGGCGAAGAGCCCGGGCAGCTGCTCGAGCGAGATCTCGTGCGTGAGCAGCTTCTCCCACGGGTACGCGCCGCTCGCGAGGAATGCGAGCGCGGCGCGAACGGTTTGCGGGGTGTGGTGGAACGCACCGCGCAGCGTCAGCTCGTCGTAGTGCAGCCGTTCCGCGTCGAGCTCGGCGTCGCCCTGCACACCGCTGAAGAGAACGACGGTTCCGCCGCGTCGCACGGCAGCCACGGCATCGCGCCACCCCTTCGGCTTCCCGGTCGCCTCGATCACGACGTCCGCGTCCTGCGCATCGCCAGGCGTTGCGCCGAACTCTGCCGCGAGCGCGCGCCGCTCGGCGCTCCCGCCCGCGACGACGACGGTCGCGCCCGCGTCCTTCAAGCAGGCGCAGAGCAGGAGTCCCATCGGCCCGGGCCCGAGCACAGCGACTGCCTGCCCCGCCTCGACGCCGGCGGTCGCGTGTAGCGCGCAGGCGAGCGGCTCGATCAGCGCAGCGACCTCGGACGCAACCGTGCGCGGGACGGGGTGGAGGTTCACGCGCGCGATCCGCTCAGGCACGACGAGCAACTCCGCGTACGCGCCGTTCAGGAGCGGCAACAGGTTCTCGCACAGCGTCTGCCGGCCGTGCGCGCACTGCGCGCACGTGCCGCACGGCGCCGAGTTCGCCGCGACGACGCGCTTGCCCGTTGCGACGTCGAAGCCGCAGAACTCGTGGCCGAACGGCGACGGCAGCTCCGACAAGAGCAGCGGATGCCCGCGCCGGTACGTCTTCAGGTCGGTGCCGTCGGTGAGCGCGAGCTCGATCTGCACGAGCACGTCGCCGCGTCCCGGTTGCGGGTCGGGGACGTCCTCGACCCGCAAGTCGCCGGGACCGTAGAAGCGCGCGGCTCTCACGGCGTGAACACGACCTTCAGCGCGCGGCGGCTCGTGAAGAGCTCGAGCCCTTCGGCGAAGCGCTCGAGCGGCAGCACAACCGGTTCCGGCACCTCGAGCTCGGGCAGGAGCGCGGCGGCCCCCTGCATCGCGGCCGGTGTCGCCGAGCGCGACCCGACGACGGTGAGCTCCCGCCGGTAGACGAGGTCGGCGGGCAGGTCACCCGCGTCGGCGAAGACGAGCACTGTCCCGCCCGGCGCAACCGCGTCAAGCGCCTGCGCACCGGCGCCGCGTGCGCAGACGACAGCAGCATCGACCGGCCCATCCGGCGCGCGCCCCGCGCGCTCCGGATCGGCGTCGACCGCGAAGACGTCGTCGCCGCGCCGCTCGAGCACCGCTGAGAACAAGCGCCCGACGAAGCCGTTGCCGACGACGAGCACGCGACCGCGTGGCACGCGCTCTGCACCACGTAGCACGCAGGCAAGCGGCTCGACCATCGTCGCGCGCGCATCGTCGAGCGCCTCAGGCAGCTCGACGCCGCCCGACACGCGCACGCGTTCCGCAAAGCCCCCGGGAACGATTGTCGGTGCGGCGAACTCCGCGCACGTCGACTCGTGACCCGCGCGGCAGCGCGCGCACTCGCCGCAGGGCCGGTGATGCTCGAGCGCGAGCCGCCGTCCGCCGGCGCGCACGACGACCTCGTGGCCGAGCACTGCGCCTGCGAACGCCGGCGAGAGCTTCTCGACGTCGGAGCCGCAGAGCCCGCACGCGAGCACGTCGACGGCGTCGTCCGGCTCGTCGACCTCGGCGAGCTGCGGCCGGCCGTCCGCGTCTAGCACCACCGCCCGCACAAGGCGTATCGTAGGCGCATGGCCGTGAAGCTCCATCGCTGTTCGAGCCAGTGGGTGAAGATCAAGAGCCACCCGTGCTGGAAGGTCGAGAAGGCGCTCCAGGACATGGGGATCGAGTACGAGCTCCTGCCCGGCCCCGTCCGGCGCGGCAAGCGCGACGCGCTCGAGGCGCTGAGCGGGCAGCGGAAGTATCCGGTCATCGTCCTCGACGACGGGACGGTGTATCGCGAGGAGTCGAAGGAGATGGAGCGGCGAATCCGCGAAGGACGCCTCGAGAGCGGCTAAACTGGGCGCCGCCTGGGGCTATAGCTCAGTTGGGAGAGCGCCTGGTTCGCAATCAGGAGGTCGGCGGTTCGAGCCCGCCTAGCTCCACTCCTGGAACCCCTGCCCTCGGCGGGGGTTCCATCCTTCAGCTCACGGAAAGTACGCAGACACGTCCGCCCGCCGTGGCCGACGCGACCATCTGAAGGCCCGCAGCGTCCGTCCCTCGCTCGCGCTAGTGGAGCAAGAGGCAGGCGGCGCGGTGCTCCGGCCCCGCGGACGCAGGCCGGGCGAGAACCGGATCCTCTTTCCGGCAGACGTCGATCGCGACCGGGCAGCGCGGATGGAACCGGCACCCGGTCGGGAC
>JBGPLW010000348.1:0-2654 GCA_041486645.1 Gaiellaceae bacterium
CCTGCCCGCCTGCTCGACCGTGTACAGCGCGTTCTCGACCTGCTGCTCGAACTCGACGTTGCCGTTGCAGATCGTGATCGCCTCGAGCTGCGCGTTCGGATGGAGCAGCGCAATCAGGAGCGACGTGACGTCGTCGCCCGCCGTGTCGGTGTCGATGATCAGACGGACAGCCACGTTATTTCCGCTCCGGCGCCGGCCAAGCCGGCACCTCCGTTCCTTGACGGGCTCCGTCGAGCCTACGCCCGAGTCTCTCTTCAAGCTCGGCGCGGGTCGGCAAGCCGGGCACGACGCCTGCGTGTTCGACCATGTGCGCTCCGGCGGCGCAGCCCCAGCGCACGGCGTCGAGATCAGGCAGCCCCTCGGCGAGTGCGACGGCGAAGGCCGCGTTGAACGCGTCGCCCGCACCGGTCGTGTCGACGGCCGAGGCGGGGAACGCAGGTACGCGCACGCCGTCGAGCTCGGCGCCCTCTTCGCCGAGCGTGAGGACGACGACGGCGCGCGCGCCTCGCACGGCCGCGGCCTCCGTCTCGTTCGGCGTCACGTAGTCGACCTCCGGCGCGATCGGCTCGGTCGGCGCAGGCGCCGGGTTCAGGATCGTCCGCACGCCGGCGCGCCGCGCCACTTCGAGCGCGTACAGCGCCGTGTCGAGGGGGATCTCGAGCTGCACGAGGCAGACCTCCGCGCGCGCAATCCGCTCCGCGAATGCGTCGACGTGCGCGCGCGTGAGCCGCTCGAGCGCGCCGGGGACGATGACGATGCGGTTCTGCCCCGACGGCTCGACGAGTATCGGCGCCGTCATCGTCGCCGCCGGCGGTGCGAGCACCGCTTCCGCGTGCACGCCCTCTGTCTCCCAGAGCGCGATCGCCTCGTGCCCGAACGAGTCGTCGCCGATCGCCGTGAGGAAGTCGACCTCGGCGCCGAGCCGCGCCGCGCCGATCGCCTGGTTCGAGCCCTTGCCGCCGTGGTCTTGGCGAAACGAGCGGCCGACGACCGTCTCCCCCGCTTCCGGCACGCGGTCGAGCTCGACCGTCAGGCCGACTCCGTAGCTGCCCACGATCGCGACCCGCGCCACGCGGACAATAGTACGAGGTCGAGCGTCAGTCGATCACCGTGACGTAGGCCCCGACGAGCGTCGCCGTCTGCTGGTCGACACCGCCTTCACGACGATCGCCGTGGCCGTCCTGGAAGTGCGCGAACGCCGCGCTCGACGCGATCGGGTTCACCTCGTCGTCGGTGTGGTCGTGGAACGACACGTGCAGAAACGAGTCGTCGGCGAGCCGGAGGACGATGTAGCTCACGTTGCCGGGCTTGGCTTCCTCCAACTCGCCGAAGACGCCTTCGACGCGCCGCTGGTTCTCGTCCGCGTCTTCTGCGGAACGCATCGTGTAGCGCGTCACCAGTCTCTTGTGCATGGAACAGCTCCTTTCGCTGCTGCGGGCCCCCGAAAGGAACCTACCGGTAGAGCATCAGGCCACCCTCCGCGCGCCGGTTCGCGTCGCCGCGCTCGACGAGGGCATCGAGCGCCTCGCGCGACCGCTTCGCGCGCCACCCGAGCGCGCCGCCGAGGTCGGCGGCGGAGATCTCACCGCACGAGGCGAGCACCGTCGCGGCGAGCGTCCGCTCCGCTTCCTCCGCAGGCGGCAGCGTCTTCTGCGGCCAGCGGCGCGCGAGAAGGTCGACGGCGATCGCGCCCCAGCCGTTCCGCTGCTCGACCACGTGCGAATTCGTCAGCACGAGCAGGCGCTGGAGCACGACGACGGCCGCGTCGACCTGCTTCTTGTCCGCACCCGTGAGCGCGCGCAGCTCCGGCCCCGTCGACGAGCCTGCGCCGAGCACCGCTTCGCACACGTCGAGCTGCACCGGCGTCAGCTCCGCGTCGCGGAAGTCGTTCGCGCGGCCGCGGCGGCCGGTCAGCGCATAGAGCGACGGCAGCATGCGCGGCGCGACGAGGGCCGCCCAGCGGCCGAAGTGCTTGCCGACCACGCCGAGATCGCGTGCCGGCAGCTCGTCCTTCCACGACCAGCAGTTCGCCATCTCCGGCGTGAAGACGTGCCGCCCGGACTCGTCGGTCTCGGCCCACTTGACCGCGCGCGTGCCGGAGATGGCCTCCCAGAGCGACGGCAGCACGAGCTCCGAGCCCGGCAGGAGCGCGGCGATGCCGACCCGGTCGAGCCACGCGGCAGCGCCGCGGATGCTCTTAATCGGTCGCTGCGTACTGGTGGAACTGCGACTCGTCGACGAGGACGTGCCGCGGCTTCGATCCCTCATAGCCACTGATGATGCCTCGCCGCTCCAGCATGTCGATCAGGCGGCCGGCGCGGGTGTAGCCGACGCGCAACCGGCGCTGGATGAGCGACACCGACGCCGTCTGCGTCTGCACGACGATCTCGATCGCCTTGTCGAGCAGCGGGTCCTCGTCGGGGTCGAACTCGCCGTCGTGGTCGTCACCATCCGGCTCGGCGAACACCTCGGGCAGCTCGAGGTAGGCCTCGTCGAGCTCTTGCTCGCGCTGCTTCGTCTGCTCGACGACGAGCGCGATCTCCTCCTCGGAGACATACGCGCCTTGGACGCGCTGGAGCCGCGACGTGCCGAGAGGCTTGAAGAGCATGTCGCCCTGGCCCAGGAGCGACTCGGCGCCGCCCTGGTCGAGGATC
>JBGPLW010000349.1:0-2573 GCA_041486645.1 Gaiellaceae bacterium
GGGATGGCCCCGGGTGGAATCGAACCACCGCGCGCAGCTTCGAAGGCTGCCGCTCTATCCGCTGAGCTACGGGGCCCTGCCCTGTAAAGGGTATCCGCCGCTCTAGGCGGCGACCGGCGCGCCGAACTTTCGCGCGAGATAAGCGAGATACGGCTTGGCGTCGATCGTGGAGCCGGTCGCGTGCCGGAGCAGCTCCTGCGGCACGTACTTGCGGCCCTGGGAGTGGATATTCTCGCCGAGCCACTCGCGCAGCGGTGCGAACTCGCCTCGCTCGATCTGGTCTTCGAGCCCGCCGAGCTCTTCGTCGGCCTTCTCCCAGATCTGCACGGACATCACGGTGCCGAGCAGGTACGTCGAGAAGTAGCCGATCAGGCCGGACGCCCAGTGCATGTCCTGGAGCACGCCGTGCGCGTGGTCCGGAACCTCGATGCCGAGGTACTCGTCCATCTTCTCGGCCCAACGCTGCGGCAGGTCCTTCAGCTCGACGCGCCCGTTGATGATGTCCTGCTCGAGCTCGAAGCGAAGGATCACGTGCATACCGTACGTCACCTCGTCGGCCTCGATGCGGATGAGCGACGGCTGCGCCTTGTTCACCGCTGCATAGAACTGCTCGACGTCGACGCCCCGGAACTGCTTCGGGAACCGCGCCTGCAACCTCGGATAGAAGAAACGCCAGAACGGGAGGCTGCGCCCAACGAGATTCTCCCAGAGCCGGCTCTGCGACTCGTGAATGCCGAGCGACGTGTGCTGGCCCACCGGCAGATGCGCGTAGTCGCGGGGCAACTGGTGCGCATACAGCCCGTGCCCGTACTCGTGCATCGTCGAGAAGAGCGACTTCAGCTCTTCCGGGTAGTAGTGCGTCGTGATGCGGATGTCGTCGATGCCGGCGCCGGACGCGAACGGATGCTCGGTCGGATCGATGCGCCACGAGTTCGGGCGATGGCCGAACATGTCGACCACCTCGTAGTCGAGCGCCACCTGTTCGTCGATCGGGAAGTCGCTGACGAGGAACGAGTCGTCGACCTCGCGGTGACGGAGGTCGGCGATCAGCCGGACGAGCTCGGGCTTGATCTCGTCGAAGATGCTGGTGACCTCCGCCGTCTTCATCTCCGGCTCGAAGTCGTCGAGGAGAATGTCGTACGGCTCGTCCTGTTTCTCGAAGCACTCCACGTACTTGTGCCGCAACGCGACGTTGCGCTCGAGCAGCGGCAGGAAGATGTCGAAGTTCGACGTCGCCTTGGCCTCGAGCCAGACGGGCGCCGACTCGGAGGCCGCCTGCACCATCTCGCTCCGCAGGGACGCGGGCACCTGGACGAATTTCCGGTAGTCGCGCCGCGCAGTGCGGATGATCGCCGCGTCCCACGAGTCGGGATCGAGCGAGTCGAGGCGCGGCTCGAGCTCGTCGAGCAGGCGACCGATCTCGGGGTCGGTCAGCTTCTCGTGGGCAAGGCGCTCGAGCAGCGCCATGTGGCCCGCGCGCTCCATGAAGCCGGCCGGCGGCATCATCGTGCGCTGATCCCACGCGAGGAGGTACGCGAGGGCGTCGAGCGACGTGTAGTCGGCGAGTCGGGCAGTCAGCTGCTCGAGAGCGTCGGCCATTCGCGGGAGCCTAGCGATTCACGGCGGCGAGGCGGGCGCGCGGATCGAGCCAGCCGACGACGAGGTCGGCGAGCGTCATGAACAGGATCACGATGAGAGAGAGGGTGATCACGACAGCGGTCATCTCGAACGGATCCGCACGCCCGAGGGCACCGATCGTCAAGGTCGCGACGCCGCCCATCGAGAACACCCAGTCGGCAGCCATCGAGGCGCCGACGATCGCGCCGACCTCGAGCGCGAGCGCGCTGACGAACGGGATCAACGAGTTGCGGAGCGCGTGGCGCACGACAACCCGGCCCTCGCTCAACCCCTTCGCGCGCGCCACGACCGCGAACGGCTGGCTCAATGCGACGAGCATCGAGGAGCGGATGTAGCGGCTGTAGACGCCGACGAGGCCGAGTGCGAGCGCAATCGCCGGCAGGGTCATGTGCTGGAACCAGTCGGCGAAGCCGCCGGTCGGCGGCCCGATCAGGAAGACCGGGTGGCCGGGATGCTGAAGCGTCTGCGGTCCGTAGACGAACCCAGACGCCGTCTGGTCGCCGGTGAACCAACGGCGGAAGAAGAACGCAATCAGGAACGCCGGCACGGACCACGACATGTAGGTCAGGAGGCGGACGCCGACGTCCGCCGCGCCCCCGCGCCAGCGAGACGAAACCGTGCCGAGCAGCAGGCTGAGCAGCACGGTGAGCACGAGCGCGTACCCGACGAGCTGCACGGTCGTCCAACCCGCGTGCCAGAGCTCCGAGCCGATGTTGCCGCTGCTCTCCACGACCTGACCGTCGGCGACGCTCGTCGAGACGGGCTTGCCGAAGCCGTGGTGCGCAAAGTTTTTCACCCAGAGCCAGTAGCGCTCGAGGATCGGATCGGTGAGGTGGTAGTGCGCCTGGACGAGATGGCGCGCCGTCTGATCCGGTGAGAGCACGAGCGGGTACGACGGATCGAGCGACTTGCCGAAGCACACGAACGCGACGAAC
>JBGPLW010000350.1:0-2566 GCA_041486645.1 Gaiellaceae bacterium
CAGGCGCTCGGTCGCCTCGGCTGCGGCCTCGCTGATCTCCCGCCCGCGCAGGTCGTCGATCGGGACCGGTGCTCCGTAGGCTACGCGGAGCTTCCCGAGCCGCAGCAGTTTGTCGGTTCCGGCGACCGCCGCCGGCACGAGCGGGACGCCGGCCTCGAGCGCGATCCGCGCGGCGCCGGTGCGCGGGCGCGCCTCGAAGCGCTTGATGAGCCCCTTGGTGCGCCTCGTCCCCTCGGGGAACATCGCGACCGCGTGGCCTTCGCGCGCGAGGCGCACGGCGGTCTCGATCGCGGCGATGTCTCGCTGGCCTCGGCGAACCGGAAACGCCCCCGCGCCGTTCAGGATGATCGTCAGCGGCCACCAGTAGAGCTCGGACTTCGCCATGAAGCGCAGTTGCCGCTTTGGCCACAGCGGCAGGCCGAGCGGCCAGGGGTCGAAGCTCGAGACGTGGTTGCAGGCGAGCACGCAGCCCCCGGCCGCCGGAACGTTCTCGACGCCTCGCGTCTGGAGGCGGAAAAGGCCTCGCAGGACAGGCCAGGAGAGAACGCCGACGACGTTGTAGAGGGGGCTCGGCCGCATGCGAGGAGTATTCAACTACTTGACACCCCGGTATCGTGACCCGCCCGTGGCTGAGAACAAAAAGGACAAGCGCCTCGTCATTGTCGAGTCTCCGGCAAAGGCGCGGACGATCAAGGGCTTCCTCGGCGACGGCTACATCGTCGAGTCGAGCGTCGGCCACATTCGCGACCTGCCCGAGCGCGCGGCCGACATTCCGGAGGAATACAAGAAGGAGAAGTGGGCTCGCCTCGGCGTCGACGTCGAGCACGACTTCCTGCCTCTCTACATCGTCGATCCGGACAAGAAGAAGAAGGTCAGCGAGCTGAAGAAGCTCCTGAAGGAGTCGGACGAGCTCCTGCTCGCGACGGACGAAGACCGCGAGGGCGAAGCGATCGCCTGGCACCTGCTCGAGGTGCTGAAGCCGAAGGTGCCCGTCAGGCGGATGGTCTTCCACGAGATCACGAAGGAAGCGATCGACAAGGCGCTCGGCGAGACGCGCGAGATTGACGAGCGCCTCGTGAACGCGCAGGAGACGCGCCGCATCCTCGATCGCCTCTACGGGTACGAGGTGTCGCCCGTCCTCTGGAAGAAGATCACCCGCGGCCTCTCGGCCGGGCGCGTGCAGTCGGTTGCGACGCGGCTCGTTGTCGAGCGCGAGCGCGAGCGAATGGCGTTCCGTGCGGCCCAGTGGTGGGACATCGAGGCGACGTTCGATCCGGAGACGTTCCAGGCGCGGCTCGTCTCGGTCGACGGCAAGCGCGTCGCGCAGGGCCGCGACTTCGGACAGGACGGAAAACTGCGGCACGACGACGCGCTCCAGCTCGACGAGGCCGGTGCGCGCGGGCTCGGCGACCGTCTCGAGGATTCGTCGTTCGCCGTCGCGAGGCGCGAGCAGAAGCCGTATTCGCGGCGGCCGAGCGCGCCGTTCATCACCTCGACGCTGCAGCAGGAGGCGAGCCGCAAGCTTCGCTATTCCGCGCAGACGACGATGCGCGTCGCGCAGCGTCTCTACGAGAACGGTTACATCACGTACATGCGCACCGACTCGACGACGCTGTCGGAGTCGGCGCTCGTCGCCGCGCGCCGCCAGGCGACGGAGTTGTACGGCGCGGAGTACGTGCCGGACGAGCCGCGCCAGTACGAGCGCAAGGTGAAGAACGCGCAGGAGGCGCACGAGGCGATCCGGCCGTCGGGCGACTCGTTCCGCACGCCGAAGGACCTGCAGGGCGAGCTCAACCGCGACGAGTTCTCGCTGTACGAGCTGATCTGGATGCGCACGATCGCGTCGCAGATGAAGGACGCCGCCGGCCAGACGGTGTCGTTGCGCATCGCCGGGACCTCGTCAGTGGGTGAGAAGGCCGAGTTCGGCGCATCCGGAACGGTGATCACGTTCCGCGGCTTCCTCGCCGCGTACGAAGAGAGTCGCGACACCGACGACGCACCCGACGAGGACGAGCGGCGGCTGCCGAACGTGTCCGAGGGCGATGCGCTCGAGCTCGTCAAGCTCGAGCCGCAGGGCCACGAGACGAATCCGCCGCCGCGCTACACGGAGGCGACGCTCGTGCGCACGCTCGAGGAGCTCGGCATCGGGCGGCCGTCCACGTATGCGTCGATCATCGGCACGATCCTCGACCGCGGCTATGTGTTCAAGCGGGGCACCGCGCTCGTGCCGTCGTTCCTCGCGTTCTCGGTCGTCACCCTGCTCGAGCAGCACTTCGGGAGGCTCGTCGACTACGGCTTCACCGCGTCGATGGAGGACGACCTCGACCGCATCGCCGCCGGCGAGGAGCAGCGCGTCGACTGGCTGCACCGCTTCTACTTCGGCGAGAACGACGGCAAGGGACTGCACGAGCTCGTCTCCGACCTCGGTGCCATCGACGCCAAGGAGATCAACTCGATCCGGCTCGACGGAGACAGCGGCATCGTGATCCGCGTCGGGCGGTACGGCCCCTACCTCGAGCGCGGTGACCAGCGCGCGAACATCCCGGACGACCTCGTGCCCGACGAG
>JBGPLW010000351.1:0-2550 GCA_041486645.1 Gaiellaceae bacterium
ATGTGCGAGCGTCCTCTCCCCGGAAACGCGGCGAGCCCCGGTCGAAGCCTTCAGCCGGCGGTCGCGGCCGTGCGCTGCCGCACCTTCGGCGCTGTCGCCAGCTGCCCGCACGCCGCGTCGATGTCGCGGCCGCGTGTGAGCCGCACCGTTGCGGGCACGTGCGCGCGATCGAGCTCGGCCTTGAACGCGGCGATGCGTGCGCGCGACGAGCCTTCGTACATCCCGGTCGGGTTGTACGGGATCAGGTTCACCTTGAAGCCACCGTCGGAGCCGAGCAATCGTGCGAGCGCGCGCGCCTGCTCCGGCGAGTCGTTCACGCCGTCGAGCATCACGTATTCGATGAAGACGCGGCGGTTCGTCGCCACGTAGTGGCGTCTGCACTCTGCGAGCACCTCGCGCACGGGGTACTTCTCGTTTACCGGCATGATCCGCGAGCGCAGCTCGTCGTCTGCTGCGTGCAGCGACAATACGAGCCGAATGGGCTGGTCGACCTCGTCGACGAACCGCTTCAGCCCGGGTAGCCAGCCGACGGTCGAGATCGTCGTGCGCCGATGCGTGATGCCCACGTCGGGCAGCCGCCGCGCGGCGGCGAGCACCTCGTCGAGGTTCAGCATCGGCTCGCCCATGCCCATGAACACCGCATGGTCGACAGGCTCGATCCGCCGGAAGTGCAGCGCCTGGTCGAGGATCTCGGACGAGGTCAGGTTACGACCGAACGCCATCTGCCCGGTCGCGCAGAACGTGCACGTCAGCGGGCAGCCGGACTGCGATGACAGACAGAGCGTGCGGCGCCCGTCGCGGTACCGCATCAGCACCGCCTCGACCGGATGCCCGTCCGCCGTTCGGAAGAGTGTCTTCACCGTCCCGTCGCGCGACTCGAGCTGCGTCTCGACCGTGAGCGTCGAGAACGGAACCTTCGCCTCGAGCTCTTCGCGGAGCTCCCGCTTGAGATTCGTCATCGCCGCGTAGCCCTCGGCGCCGCGCGCGGCCCACTCCCACACCTGGCCGGCGCGGTAGGTGGGCTCGTCACGCTCGCGAAGCGTCGTCTCGAGAAGCGAAAGATCCATCCGGCCACGGTAGCGACTCGTGCGACAATCACGACCATGGCCGCTCGCGAGGGCTTCCGGACGACGAGCGGCGGGCTCCGCGACTGCTTCCCGCTTCGTCTCTATGCGAAGGCGAAGCGGCTCGGCACGTGGGATCCCGCAGACATCGACCTGCGGCAGGACCGAGCCGACTGGCTGGCGCTGACGCCCGAGCAGCAGGAGGCGATCCTCTCGCTCACGTCGCTCTTCGTCGCCGGTGAGGAAGCGGTCACGCTCGACCTGCTGCCGCTGATCCTCGCTATCGCGCGCGAGGGCCGGATCGAGGAGGAGCTCTACCTCACGACCTTCCTCTTCGAGGAGGGAAAGCACACCGAGCTCTTCGGACGCTTCCTCACAGAGGTGACCGGCTCTGCCGACGGCCTCGACCGCTTCCACGTCCCGTCGTACCGGCGGCTCTTCTACGAGGAGCTCCCGAGCTCGATGAACCGGCTACTCACGGACTCGTCGCCGGAAGCGCTTGCACGCGCAGCGGTCACCTACAACATGATCGTCGAAGGCGTGCTCGCCGAGACCGGCTACCACAGCTACCACGAGTCGCTCGGCGCGAACGGGCTCATGCCGGGGCTCTTTGCCGCACTCACACACATCAAGCGCGACGAGTCGCGGCACATCGCCTACGGCGTCTACCTGTTGAGCCGCCTCGTCGCCGCGGACCCGGAAGTGTGGGACGTGATCGAGGAGCGGATGGGCGAGCTCTTCCCGCTCGCGCTCGGCGTCGTCACCGAGACGTTCGAGGTGTACGAGGACGAGACGCCGTTCGGGCTCGAGGTGTCGATGTTCATCGAGTTCGCGACGTCGCAGTTCGGGAAGCGCTATGAACGGATCTCGCGCTCCCGCGGCAAGACGCTCGCCGAGGTCGACGCGATCGCCGAAGACGAGCGGGTAGCGTCCGAGGCATGATCGACCTCCGCTCGGACACGCTGAGCAAGCCCACGCCCGCGATGCTCGCGGCGATGGCAGCCGCCGAGGTCGGCGACGAGCAGTACCTCGAGGATCCAACGGTCAACGAGCTGCAGCGCCGGATGGCGGAATTGCTCGGCCACGAGGCGTCGCTCTTCCTGCCGACGGCGACGATGGCGAACCAGGTGGCCCTCCGCACGCAGACGCGACCGGGCGCGATGCTCCTCGCGGAGGAGCGGACGCACGTCATGGTCTACGAGTGGGGCGGACCCGCGATCCATTCGGGTCTCGTCATGCGCAGCATCGCCGCGCCGGCAGGCCGCGTGACGCCCGCGCAGATCCACGCGGAAGAAGATCTCGGGCCCGGCGGGATCGTCGTGCTCGAGAACACCCACCGCAGCTCCGGCGGACGCATCTGGCCGATCGACGAGTTTCGCGCCTCCGTCGACGCGGCCCACGAGCGCGGTGCGAAGGTGCACCTGGACGGCGCGCGTCTCTTCAATGCGTCGGTCGGCGCCGGCATCGCGCCCGCGGAATGGGCGTG